>JARDZQ010000323.1 GCA_029240775.1 Rubrobacteraceae bacterium
TGGCACCAACCGCCAAGAGAGGAGCAACCTATCATGACCGAAGGCGACGACGCGCGGACCCCGGGGGCTGGCGGCTACGCTCCGGTGAACGGCCTCAACATGTACTACGAGATCCACGGGACGGCCTCTGGTCTTGCTCCACGGCGCCTACATGACGATCGACATGTTCGGTGAGCTTTTGCCGACCCTTGCCGAAACCCGGCGGGTCATCGCCGTCGAGCTGCAGGGGCACGGGCACACGGCAGACGTCGATCGCCCACTCTCCTACGAACAGATGGCAGACGACGTCGCTGCGCTGCTGCGTCATCTCGAGATCGAAGAAGCCGACATCTTCGGCTATAGCATGGGAGGAGGTGTCGCCCTTCAGATCGCCATCCGGCACCCGGAGGTGGTGCGCAAGCTGGTGCCCGCCTCGACCTCCTACACCAGCGACGGCATGCACCCAGAGTTGCTGGAGATGATCCCGTCCATCGTGCCGGAAGCCTTTGCCGGGTCCCCGGTCGACGAAGCCTACCTCCGTACCGCGCCGAACCCGGAGGATTTTCCCAATCTCGTCGCAAAGCTGAAGCGACTCCTCATGGAGCCCTTCGCCTGGCCGCCGGAGCATCTCCGGGCCATCGAAGAGCCTACTCTGATCGTCGTCGGGGACTCCGACGCTATTCGCCTCGAGCACGCGGTAGAGATGTTCCGGCTGCTCGGAGGCGGCGTGATGGGCGATCTCGCCGGACTCCCAAGGTCCCGGCTCGCCGTGCTCCCCGGCACCACGCACCTTGTCCCCCCTGGCTTTGGGGTCCTGGACCGCGCCGATTGGGTGGTCGCGATGATCGGCGAGTTCCTGGACGCGCCTGTGCCGGAGGCCGGGTGAACCGCGCGATGTCTAGAGTCCTTCTCTGAACAGCCACCGCGAAGAGCACCTGCTGTAGCGGCTGCGCCTTCTAGGAGCTTGGGTGAATAGATGCCGAACTCAGCTCCCTGATGCTCTTCCTCGGTCGCCGTCTACTCCTTCTCCCCTGTACTCGAGGTGGATGTAGACCCATCCATCGGGGAACTCCTTGGCGAGCATTTCGGCCCGTCCGAGCGCCTCAGCACCGTCGGCGAGGACGGTGGTCCCCCCGTGCTCATGTTTCATTGGCCGCTTCTGGCGCGCGTCCTCGTAGGCGTGGATGACGTAGCGGTAGGTGCCTTCCATATCTCCTCTCCAGCTTCGTTATACAGTATGCCGCTCTCGTTGGGACCTGGCATGGACATCATATACTCACCTTCGGAGACCCCTGCTTCCAGGGGCTCGGGTGAACAACGCGCCTTGCTCGCCAAATAACGCTGTGTACTATGGCCGGTGCTCGTGTTGTCCTAGCCGTTCGGGCGTCGCCATGATCGAGTTCTTCCTCACCACGTTCCGCTTGCTTTGCGGCATGACCAGCGCCTGCAAGAGGCCCCCGATTTCCGCTCCCTGACGTTCCTGGTGCTCGTCACGCTGCTGGGCGGGACCACTTCTACAGCCTGGAGGAAGGGTGGAGCGTGGTGGACGCTTTCTACTTCAGCGTCACGACGCTCACCACCGTGGGCCTGGGAGATCTCGCACCCGAGACGACGATGGGCAAGCTCTTCACGGTTGTCTTCATCTTCGCCGGGATAGGCATCATCTTGGGGTTCATAGACGCTGTATCAAAGGAGAGCTTGAGACACCGGACAGGAATTGGCGGCAGTGAGGACGGCCAAGAAGATCCTCCCGCAAGTTAGACCGGGACCGGACCCTCCTTACAACCTTCCGAGAAGACCCCTTCCCCAACGCCGGGCGGCCAGGAGGTCACACGATGTCATAATGGGATCGTCAGCCACGGGAGGAGGAATCACCATGACCGACGAGCGTCCCGAGAACGGCGGCGAGCAAGGCGAGTCCGTGCCCCTGAACTGGGCGTGCACCAACTGCGGCTACAGGATAGAGGGCGAGCTTCCGCAGAAGTGCCCAGACTGCGGCGCCGACAGAGAGATGTTCGAAGAGGTGCCGATACCGGGATACTAAAGCTAGTCGGCACGCTCAGGCTTCGCCTACGCTCTCAGCACGCTACGCCCTCTTCGAGGGCTCCCTTGTCAGCGTCTCAGCTTTTTGTTTTGGAGGGAGCGCCTCCAGGCTTTCTACCGGGATCGATCTCTTCGAGAAACGCCGTAGATGAGATGCTGAAGTGCTAACCCTGAAAGTCCAGGTGACGGCTATCCTTCGTTCTCCGCGGTACTGCAGTCTGCGCCCCTGCAACCTCTCAGCCTGTCCAGCCTTGATCTGAGGTCGGAGAGGAGCGTCGGGGAGGCGCTTGCGTGGATATTGGTCAGCTCGGTTGGATCGGCGTTGAGGTCGTAGAGCTCCCTCTCGCCGGTTCCGTACTCTACGTAGTTGTATCGGGCCGTCCTCCACGAGGCCGACAGGCTCGACCTCAGGAGCGGCGCGAGCGAGCGCCCGTCCACGAAGCGAGGCGGCCTAGCGCCAGACCAAGAGGCGAAGGTGGGAGCCAGGTCGTTGTTGAGCGCCATCAGGGCAGCCGGCGATGAACGGCGGATGTATCTCCGCCGGAGCGAGCGTTCAGACGTTAATGCCGGGTGCTAGTCAAACACCTCGCAATAAGCCCGAAGCCAATCAACCAAATCATCGGGAAACGAGCCGTGCCTGTGCGGTCCTGCGAGCCGGACACAGGCGCGAAATTGCTAGCCTGGGGCCCACCTCGACCAACCGACTCCTCATCCAGCGTGGGGGAAAAGCGGACCTTCGGGGTGTTGTCAGTTCGCAAAGTGCAGGGGGAAGTGCGTGCTGTCTACGGGTTGGGGTCCCGAGAACGCTCCTTCTAGTTAGTTGCGCATATAAAGATCTTGTGTCGAAAACGCCTGCCCAGATCTCTTGCGCGGCGCGCTAACGGCGGTGGGTTCGGCCTCCGGAAAGCTTCATAGGCGGCTGCCATCTCGTGCTGCATCCACAACGTGGCGCACGGCGTCTACCACAACAGCGGGCTGTTCGACCTGGATGTAATGCCCGCTGTCCTCCGTAATGATCTGCCTTGCGTTCTCAGAGCGCCGCGTCAAGGCCGCTTGAGACTCGCTGTGGAGCCTATCAAGCTGGTCTGCCTGCTCTGGTGAGAGGCCCGTGCCCTCCGTCTGGACGGATCCCGCCGTCAACACCATCAACGGCTTATTGCCCAACGACATGGGATGGGCGCGGTTCTCGGCGAAGCTCTCCTCGAGGGAGGACGTCTCGTCCGCGATCGCGAAGATGTGCTTCCTGTGGGAACTGATCGCGGCTTGCTCGTCCTCGAGTTCGGGCGATGTAAGCCCAGGCGGTTCTGCCCCCAACGTATAGGGCAGACGCGTCAGACCGATCGTGGCGTAGACTTTCAGCAGCACCGGCGATGGCTGTAGTGACTTCGTGAAGGTCACCGCCTCCTCGTCTTCGAGGGCCGAATCGACCAACACCATCCCCGCGACCTCGTCCGGGTGTTGACTGGCGTAGACCTGCATGTTGGTCCCACCGAAGGAGTGACCGACCAACACGTAAGGTCCTCGGACTCCGGCATTGCCTAGCAGGGTGTGCAGCTCTCCGGCGATCTGC
>JARDZQ010000324.1 GCA_029240775.1 Rubrobacteraceae bacterium
CGCTCCCGACTCTCTCGGAAACCCCGGATCTCACGGCCTGCCCTTGGCCCTCGATCAGGATGCCGGCCGCCACGGCGCTTGCGAGCCCGAGCCCGGCCGCAACTAACATGGCGATGCGGAAGCTTGCGACGAAGGCCTCGTCTACGGCCCTCTCTACAGCTGTCGCCGTCCCGCCGTCGAGCACCTCGGCTCCTCCGAGGTCCACGTTCTCGGCCTCGAGCTGCTGCCGTGCCGCCTGTGGCAGGTCGAGTTCCGCCGTGCGGGCATCCAGGCCGCCCGAGAAGGTAGTAAACACGAAGATGCCGAGCACGGGTATGGCGAGGAGGCTGCCCGTCCGGGAGACGGCGTTGTTCACGCCGGAGGCAAGACCGGAGTGCCTCCCCGAGACGGAGTTCATGGCCGTCGTCGTCAGCGGCGCTATCACCAGCGCCATACCGAGACCCATCACCACTATGGCCGGGAAGAACGTCGTCCAGTACGAGCCCCCGGTCCCCGGTAGGGCGAAGAGGACGAAGCCCGCCGCGGCTATCGTGGGGCCGATTACGAGCGGCAGCTTCGCCCCGTAGCGACCGACGAGCCCCCCGGCCCACCGCGACAGGATGAACGTGATCACGACGAACGGCAGGAAGCCTGCGGCCGTAGTGGTCGCCCAGAGAGCCGCCGACCAGGATCAGGGCCGCCAGCAAGAGCGCGTAGGACTCCACGATCCGCTGCGCGTCCACGGCCGTGGCGCCGAGGCGGGCCTGGATCTCCGGCAGCGCCACGTTGACGACCGTGCCGTCGATGAAGGCCATGGCTGAGCCGAGGATGGTCGCCGCGAGGATCCAGGGGCCCGAGGCCAGCGCGCACGGCGCCGAAGCCTCGCTGGACCTTACGGCCCCTCCGTCACACGGTGGCTTGAGGGCCATTCGCCTCCTCTTTCTCGAACCTCATCCTAGAAGGAAGATCCGGGCTCCTTGAGGAACTCGGCCTCCTCCGCGGTCGTGGGCCGCCCGAGGACATCGTTGCGGTGCGGGAAACGCCCGAATCGCTCGACGATCTCCATGTGTCGCACGGCGTAAGATTCGGCATCGCCTTCTCCCAGCCCGCGGAACAGCTCGACCGAGCGTCGCTGGTGCGACAGGTTCTCGCTGTGCATGAGGGGCATGTAGAGGAACATACGCTGGAACTCGGGTAGCTCGCGGTCGACGGCGTGATCCACGGCGTACTCCGCGGTCTCCTGCGCCTTCTTGTCGGTGACATAGCTCCTGGATTCGCCCCGGAACATGTTGCGCGGGAACTGGTCGAGCAGGATCACGAGCGCCAGGCAACTCCGCGCGTCCTCCCGCCAGCCGTCAAGGTTGCCCGCCGCCGCCTCCTCGTAGAGCGCCTCGAAACGGTCCCGGACCTCCCGGTCGAATTCGGCGTCTTTCCTGAACCACTCTTCGCGGAAGCCGCCGTAGCCGGGCTCCCCCTCGCGCCCGAACCAGAAATCCAGAACGGCGTCAGCCTTCACGGGATCCTACCCTTCTTCGCTTGAATTTCTCTCTGCCGGCAAACGGCTTAGGAGGAAGAGGTCGGGGAAGCGCAACTGTACCCCGCGTTCCCGAAGCACCCGGTGCCGGTTCGCCTGGATCGTCTTCCACAGCGAGCATCACCACCGGGCTGCCTACGAGATGCGCTCCTCGAATGCCGTTTGTCAAAAACCGTTTCGCGTCTCCAGAATGCGACCGGCGACCCCTGGAGGCGCACGAAAAAATTCTAGCACCCCCGACAACCTAGCCGATTGAGTAGGTGACTACCGCCGATCTTCAGGACAGCTTCGCCAACTCCCTCGAGAGCCACTCCTTCGCCTCCGCGACCTCCTCGTAGGTCAGTCCGTGCCCCGTGTCGCGCCAGCGAACATCCAGGTCGGCGCCTGCCTCTGTGAGGATCTCGACGAGGCGCTGGGTGTTCTGCGGAGGGATCATCTGGTCCCTCCGGCCCGCAGCCAGAAAGACGGGCATCCCGGAGAGATCTGGCACCTCCTCGGGCTCGAAGGGCACCATCGCCCGGAAGAGGACCGCCGCCCGCAGGAGGCCGGGGTGCAAGAGCATCAGGCTACCCGCGATGTTGGCCCCGTTGGAGTATCCGACCGCGACGAGCCTACCGAGGTCGAAGCCGTATTCGTCTGATGCGGCTTCTATGAATTCTGCCAGCTCGTGGGTGCGGAAGACGAGGTCTTCGTGGTCGAATACGCCCTCGGCGAGGCGTCTGAAGAACCGCGCCGCGCCGTACTCAGAGACCTTGCCCCTGGGGCTGAGGATGGCTGCTTTGGGAGCGAGTTGCTGACCGAGCGGGACGAGGTCGTCCTCGCTCCCGCCGGTCCCGTGCAGGAGGAGTAAGGTCGCATCTGACTCGCCGGGGAAGAAGCGGTGGGCGAAGCCGGGATTACGGGCGCTCAACGGCTTACCGCTGGAACGCTCAGGGGCGGCAGTACTTCTTCGAGCTGCTCCCGCCTTGGCTCGAGCCAGGGTGGGAGCTTGAGGCTCTCGCCGAGGCGTTCGGGGTCCTCGTCGGCGGTGAAGCCGGGCGGATCGGTGGCGATCTCGAAGAGCACCCCGCCGGGTTCGCGGAAGTAGATGGAGCGGAAGTAGTTGCGGTCGAGGACGTGCGTGACGTTGTAACCGAGGGCCGCGACCTTCTCGCGCAGCTCGAGCTGCGTCTCCTCGTCCGGAACCCTGAAGG
Organism: Rubrobacteraceae bacterium; assembly: GCA_029240775.1. GTDB lineage: Bacteria > Actinomycetota > Rubrobacteria > Rubrobacterales > Rubrobacteraceae > JALYGY01. Next base: position 2,707 of record JARDZQ010000324.1, read on the forward strand.
CGACGTGGTGCACGGTCCCGACGCCCATCGTGCCGCGCGGGAACCCCGAGCCGTTCGCGACGTCCACGGTGTTGCCCGGCCCGCCGTCGCCGGCCTCGAAGCGGGTCCGGCCCTCGGCCTCGCCGGTCTGCCTGAACCCTAGAGTCTCCGTCATGAGCCGCGTGGTGCTCTCAGGGTCCGTCGAGAGGAGGGTGACGTGGTGGAAGCCCCTGACGGCGTGCTCGGGTGGGAGGGGGCCTTCGGACCAGCCTTCGCGGCGGTCGTCGGAGGCGGCGACGAGCTCGAGCCGCAGGCCATCGGGGTCGGGGAAGCGGAGCACCGTCTCCCCGAAGCGGTCCTCGGGCTTCTCGAAGCGTATCCCGGATTCCACGAGACGCTCGGTCCAGTATCCGAGAGAGGAGGCGGGGAAGGAGAAGGAGGTCACGGTTAGTTGGCCCGCGCCTATCCTGCCTTTGGGGGCGCCGTCCCAGGGGAAGAAGGTCATGATGGAGCCGGGCGAGCCGGCCCCGTCGCCGTAGTAGAGGTGGTACGTGCCTGGGTCATCGAAGTTGACGGTCCTCTTGACCAGCCGCACGCCGAGCAGGCCGACGTAGAAGTCCACGTTGCGCTGCGGTTCGCCCGAGATGGCCGTGACGTGGTGGATGCCGGAAGTGACCGCGCTCATGTGTTCCTCCTCGGACCCGGCTCAGCGGAGAGCCTCTTGCGTCACGAGATTCTAGCACCGGCGCTCGCGGACCGATGCAAGCTGGGATGCGGATCACGGCTACACCGTCGGATGTGATAGTGCCTGTAGAACGGAGGGACCGGTCGGCGGTGCCGCCGGTAGCTGGTCTATTGACCACCGAACGAACAGATGATATTTTAGTTGCGATGTGGGGAGTAGCCATCCGTCTCTCAGGGCGGAAGGCCCGGTCGTCACTACGGGGCTCTTGCCCCCGGCCGGCCACTCGCGTTCGCCTGACGCGACGGGCGAGACCGCCATAGGTAGGTTTGGTTGTGGCAGACTCGCCTCTGGCGCGTCTCCCGCAGCCCATCCGTAAAGGAGATGGGCCATGTCGATGCGGCACCCCGCTCGGGGTTATCATCTGCGCGTCGTTCGCCACACAGATGTTGGAGGGGCTAGACTCCGTCCTCCGGTGGCCTGACAGGAGAAGTGGAAGGAGATAAGGATGGACCGTTTCCCGACGAAGACCCTGCTAGCCACCGATGGCTCCGAGGACGCAGCCCAGGCTACGCAGGCGGCAACAGACCTCGCGAGCAGGAGCGGCTCGGAGCTGCACGTGGTGCATGTCTGGCACGACGTGCCAGGCCCCTACCGCCACGGCTACGTAAAGCGGGAGCTCAGG
>JARDZQ010000325.1 GCA_029240775.1 Rubrobacteraceae bacterium
ATCTGCTCTATCCCGAAGATCGTCTTCATCGCGTCGTAGAGCTCGAGGAACTCGTCGAAGTACTCCGGTGGAGCATCTTGTCCGCCCAGTAGCCCGGCTCCGACTCGGTGCAGTTGACGATCAGGCGCGGCTGCGGGTTCTTCCACTTGAAGTAGGTCGGGAAGCCGCCGCCCCCGGCCCCCACGATGCCGGCCTGGCGCATGATCTCGACGGCCTCGTCCTTGCTTAGCGCCTTTACCTCGTCGAGAGTGCGCTGCTTAAACTCTGCCAAAGTCCTCGCCTCCGTGAACTCTATACGTCAGGTACTTGCTGTTGCAAACTACGCTTAACTGTTACGCGCAGTATAACCTTTGCGCCTGTTTGTGGCTAGTTGGAGCAACGACGGCCTGATACACTCTCCCGTAGTCATGAAGCTCTCCAGGCGCCAATCCAACTTCCTCCTGGCGGCGGGGCTCTTCACGCTCTTCTCCTGGCTCACTCGCACCTACACCTGGTACGCCAACGACCTGCAGAGCGAGCCTTACCTTGCCCTGTTGCACTTCCCGATCATCCTGATATTCCTAGTTATCGGCGGCTACATCACGTACCTGGGAGTGAGGGGCCGCAGAGCGAGTTAGCACGCTGCCGAAGGCTGGAGCGCGCTGAGGGCTCGATCACCACTTCGGCGGGTAGTTAAGTCCTTCCTGGCGGGTCTCCGGCAGGTCGGCCGCCGCGAAGTTCGGAACTGCCCGGCGCAGGAGCTCGAGCGACCTGCCCGCCTCCTGGCTCTTGGCGTGAAAGACCATCGTGTCCACCAGCTCGGAGAGGGCGGGATCTTCGGACGGGCTCATGTTCTCCGAGACGAGCCTGAAGACCATCGGGTGATCGGTCTGCCTGCGCTCTTCGCCCTCCTCGAAGAGCTCTTCCTTGAGTTTCTCGCCGGGGCGCAGTCCGATAAATTTGATATGGATGTTGGGGGCGCCCATGATCTCGATCATCTTCCTGGCGAGGTCGGTGATACGCACGGGGCGGCCCATCTCGAGGACGTAGGTGCCGTAGGCGTCAGCCATCGCGCCGGCCTGCAGGATCAGGGAGACCGCCTCCGGGATGGTCATAAAGTACCGGATCATCTCGGGGTGAGTGACGGTGACGGGGCCGCCGGCCTCTATCTGCTGCTTGAAGGTCGGCACCACGGAGCCGCGGCTTCCGAGCACGTTGCCGAAGCGGACCGAAGCGTAGACCGTCTCGGGGTACTCACCGGCTATCTCTTTGACGAGCATCTCCGAGACCCGCTTGGTCGCGCCCATGACGTTCACCGGGTTGACGGCCTTATCCGTGGAGACGTTGATGAACTTACTGGCTCCGTAAGCGCCGGCCGCCCTGGCGATGTTGCTGGTACCGAAGACGTTGTTGGTTATGGCCTCCGTGGCCTGCAGCTCCATCATCGGCACGTGCTTGTAGGCCGCGGCGTGGAAGACCAGCTGTGGCCGGAAGCGCTCGAAGACGAAGCTCACGCGCTCGTGGATCGTGACGTCGCCAACGAAGACCTCCGTGTCGTAGAAGTCCTCGCGTCTGAGCTCCTGGTTCAGGTAGTAGAGCCCGCTCTCGTCTCTATCGAGCAGTATCAAGCGAGCAGGACCGAGGCGCGAGATCTGGCGAGAGAGCTCCTTGCCGATGGATCCGCTGGCGCCGGTTACGAGCACTCGCTTGCCGTTGATGTAGCCTGAGAGGGCGTCGAGGTCTATGTCCACCGGCTCGCGGCCAAGGAGGTCCTCTATCTGGAGCTCGCGCAGTTTGATGGTCCCCTCGGCCAGGAACTCGCCGAGGTCCGGCATCACCTTCACCTCGGCGGAGGTCTGGGTGGAGGTGCGCCAGATCCAGTCCATCTCCTCCCGGCTGGCCTGTGGCTTGGCGACGATGACCTGGTCTATGCCGTGCCTGGTGATGAGCCCCTCGAGGTCCTCGACGACCCCGAGGACCGGCGCGCCCTCTATGTGCCTGCCGACCTCCTCGCGCGAGTCGCTTATGAAGCCAACGACCTGCGTCTCCATGGTCGCCGAGCGCCAGATGTGCCCCGCGAGCGCCACCCCCGCCTCTTCGGTCCCCACGATGGCCGCCCGCGTCTGGCGCCCCACCTCCCGCAGGGACATCTCGTAGAAGACCCGCGGGTAGAGACGTACGGCGACGAGCTGCACGAAGGCCAGGACCGAACCCATCAAGATGACCCCGAGCGGGATCGGGTTGAAAGCCATGATCCTGAGCCCGTACGGTCCCACCGCGAAGTCCGCGATAAAGAGCCCACCCGCGGCTATGGCGGTCGCGCTCGCCACCCGGACGCCCTGGTAGATGCCGGTGTAACGCAGGATGCTCCGGTAGACCCCGCTCTCGTTGAGGAGCAGCACGAAGGCCAGCGCCGCGAAGATCGCGAACGGCCAGAACATGCTCCAGAACGCCGGGTCGACGTTGCCGGCGAACCGGAAGAGCAGCGCGACGGCGAACGACTCTACGACTATCGCGGCGTCCACCAGCATCGCCGCGCCGCGCCTGAACGCGGGCGGAGATTGCTGGAAGATCCGCTGCATCCAGCCAGCCGGCCTCGCGAGCCTCTCCCCCATCCTCTGGAAAAGCCACATAGCGCTACATTCTAGTCCGGATGTAGGCTTTCAGCAATGAACACAGGAGAAACCTATCACCTGACCAGCTGCGGCAGCATCGCGAGGGCGACGCAGCACGCGAGCGCGAGCGCAATGCCGGCGAGCGTCGAGGCACCCTCTACCAGCAGCGCCGCGAAGCCCGCTATGACGCCGGCCCCGTAGTAGAGGTTGCTCGTGCGCCGGTGCATGGCCGTGGTCGGCGTTATGCGCTGGTAGATGTGCTCGCGGTGGGCGGAGAAGATGTTCTTGCCAGCTCCCGTTCGCAGCCGTCTCACCAGCGTATAGGCGGTGTCGAACAGGAGCGGCGTGAAGACCAGGACTCCAGCGACGAACCCTAGAGGTGTCCAGCCGCTCCCCGGCACCGGGGCGTAGAGGGCGACCGCCGCGAGACCGAAGCCAAGGAAGTACGCTCCCGAGTCGCCGAGGAAGATCGAGGCCGGGTTTATGTTCCAGATCAGGAACCCCGCCGAAGCCCCGATCAGGGCCGCCAGGAACGCCTCTCCCGTCAGCGCCAAGAGGAAGAACGCGTTGACTATCGCCACCCCCGCTATGAAGCCATCAATGCCGTCCATGAAGTTGAAGGCGTTGGACAGTGCCACGATCCAGAGCACCCCGACGGCGAGGCCTGCGATACCCCATGCCGCTGGGGCTTCGGAGATGATCTCGGGAGGATAGAGGAGCAAGAGGCCAGCGGCGACGAGCGTCTGGGCGGCGGCCTTCGCGCCGAAGTGCAGGTCCGAGAGATCGTCCGCGAGACCGACGCCCCCGATGAGGGTTGCCGCCACGAGCAGCGGCCATGTTCCTTCGGGACGAAGAATGGCGAACCCGACCCAGGTCCCGAGCACTATCGCGACCCCACCGAGCCTCGGGGTGGGGACCTCGTGCGAGCTGCGCAGGTTGGGCACGTCCAGCAGGTTCCGCCCTACGGCGAAGCCTACGAGCAGCGGGACCAGGGCC
>JARDZQ010000326.1 GCA_029240775.1 Rubrobacteraceae bacterium
CGCCGTCATGGGGAGCTGTACGGCGGGTGGGGCCTACGTGCCCGCGATGAGCGACGAGGTCGTCATCGTGAAGGGAACGGGCACGATCTTCCTCGGCGGCCCACCCCTCGTTAAAGCCGCAACGGGCGAAGAAGTCACCGCAGAAGAGCTCGGCGGCGCGGAGGTCCACACCCGACGCTCGGGCGTCGCGGACCACTTCGCCGAGAACGACGAGCACGCCCTCGCGATAGTTCGCTCCATCATGGAGAACCTGAACACAGAGAAAAGGTCACCCTGGACGGTGGAGGACCCCGAAGAGCCGCTCTACGACGCAGAAGAACTCCACGGCATAGTGCCGCGGGACTACCGCCAGGGCTACGACGTGCGGGAGGTTATAGCGAGGATCGTGGACGGCAGCCGCCTGCACGAGTTCAAGCCGCTCTACGGCGAGACGCTTGTCTGCGGCTTCGCCCGGATAATGGGGATGCCAGTGGGCATCCTCGCCAACAACGGCATCCTGTTCTCCGAAAGTGCGCTCAAGGGTGCTCACTTTATCGAGCTCTGCTCCGCGCGCGGCGTCCCGCTCGTCTTCTTGCAGAACATCACGGGCTTCATGGTCGGCAAGGAGTACGAGGCCGGCGGCATAGCCAAGGACGGCGCCAAGATGGTCATGGCCGTCGCCAACGCCAACGTCCCGAAGTTCACGGTGATCGTCGGCGGGTCCTTCGGGGCGGGCAACTATGGGATGTGCGGCCGCGCCTACTCGCCGCGCTTCCTCTGGATGTGGCCGAACGCCCGCATCAGCGTGATGGGGGGACAGCAGGCCGCGAACGTCCTCCTCACCGTTCAGGAGGACAACCTCTCGCGCGAGGGCAAGGAGATGACCGACGAGGAGCGCGAGGAGTTCAAGAAGCCCATCCTCGAGAAGTACGAGGAGGAAGGGAACCCCTACCACTCCACCGCGAGGCTCTGGGACGACGGCGTCATAGACCCGGTGGACACCCGGATGGTCCTGGCTCTGGGTCTCTCCGCCGCCGCGAACGCGCCGCTCGAAGAGACGCGCTACGGCATATTCAGGATGTGATTTTGAGCGGTCAGCTTCTGAGGCGTCAGCCATCAGCGAGAGGGGAAAGCCAGACCCTCCATGGACCATGCCACCGAACACAGCCACAGATTTTGGTTGCCGGAACAAACCTTAGGCCGTCAAACTGGAAGCTGACGGCTGATGGCTGATAGCTACTCACATCTGCGCAGAACGGACGAGGCATCTGTGGCGACCGTCATGTTGGCACGTCCCGAGTCGCGCAACGCTCTGAACGCCGCGCTGATAGCGGAGATCACGCGCTGCTTCGACGAGCTTGCCGACGACGATAACGTGCGGGTAGTGGTGCTCACCGGCGAAGGTTCTTCCTTCTGTGCGGGGGCGGACATCGGGTACATGCGCGACACCGCGCGGTTCTCCTACGAGGAGAACCTGGAGGACGCCAGGCGGCTGGCGGGGATGTACCGGGCGGTGGACGAGCTCCCGAAGCCGGTGGTGGCGAAGGTGCGGGGAGCGGCTATCGGCGGCGGGGCCGGGCTCGTGGCGGCCGCCGACGTCGCGGTGGCCGGGGAGGGGACGCGCTTCGCGTTCTCCGAGGTGCGTCTCGGGATAGCCCCTGCGACCATAGCCCCGTTCGTGGTGCGCAAGATCGGCCTGTCGCGCGCCAGGGCGTTGTTCCTGACGGGCGAGCGGTTCGGGACGCGGGAGGCCAGGGAGTTCGGCCTTGTTCACGATGTCTCTCCGGAGGGGGACCTCGACGCCCGGACCGAACACGTGGTCTCTCTACTCTTGCAGGGAGGACCGGCGGCGCAGGCGGCTATCAAAGGCCTGCTGCGCCAGGTCGCGGCTACGGAGCCCATGGAGGCGCTGGGTCTCATGACAGGCCTCATAGCGGACCTTCGGACCGGCGAGGAGGGGCAGGAGGGCCTCGGGGCCTTCCTGCAGAAGCGCGAGCCCTACTGGAGGGATCGTTGAGCTTCGGCAAGCTCCTGATCTCGAACCGCGGCGAGATAGCGGTGCGCCTGATCCTGGCCTGCCGCGAGCTGGGCATCACCTCGGTCGCGGTCTACTCGGAGGTCGACGAGAACGCGATGCACCGCCGCCTCGCCGACGAGGCTTACCCCATAGGCGCGGCTCCCGAGAGCTACCTGAACGTCGAGAGGATCGTCGAGGCGATAGAGGCCTCCGGCGCCGAGGCGGTCCACCCGGGGTACGGCTTTCTGGCCGAGAGCGCCGCCTTTGCCCGCGCGGTCGAGGCCGCGGGGCCGGTCTGGGTCGGGCCGCCGCCGGAGGCGATGGACGCCGTCGGCTTCAAAACCAGGGCGAAGGAGATAGCGAAGCAGGCAGGCGTGCCGACCGTCCCCGGCTACGATGGGGAGGACGGGTCCGAGGAGAAGCTTGCCGAGGAAGCGGAACGCATAGGCTTCCCGGTTCTGGTGAAGGCGAGCGCGGGGGGTGGTGGGCGCGGGATGCGCGTTGTCACGCGCCCACAGGACTTCGCGGAGGCCGTGCGGGGCGCGAGGCGCGAGGCGGAGGCGGCCTTCGGGGACGCATCGGTGTTTCTGGAGAAGCTCATCGAGGACCCCCGGCACGTGGAGGTGCAGGTGATCGGGGACAGAGGTGGCAACGTTATCCACCTCTTCGAGCGGGAGTGCTCGATCCAACGCCGCCACCAGAAGGTGGTCGAGGAGGCCCCATCGCCCGCCCTGACCCCCGAGCTGCGCGAAGAGATGTGCGCCGCCGCAGTGCGTCTGGCCCGACATGCAGGCTACCACAACGCCGGGACGGTCGAATTCCTCCTGGACGGGGAAGACTTCTACTTCCTGGAGATGAACGCCCGCCTTCAGGTCGAGCATCCCGTGACGGAGCTGGTGACGGGGCTCGACCTCGTCCACCTGCAGCTCGCCGTCGCCGCCGGCGAGCCCCTGCCCCTCTCCCAGAAGGAGGTGACCTGGCGCGGAAGCGCCATAGAGGTCCGCCTCTACGCCGAAGACGACGGGCTGCCCGCCGGCGGTCGTCTCCTCGCCTTCGACCCTCCCGAGGGACCCGGCATCCGCAACGACACAGGCGTCGAGACCGGCGACGAGGTCTCGCTCCACTACGACCCCATGCTGGCGAAGCTGATCGTCTGCGCGCCCGACCGTGACGCGGCGGTCCGGAGACTCCGGCGTGCCCTCCGAGACTATACCGTCCTCGGCGTCCCGACGAACCTGCCGCTGCTGCGCCGCATCGCCGACCACCCGGCATTCACCGCCGGCAAGACCACCGTGCGCTTCCTCGAAGAGCACGGCCTCACTGAGGCCCCGCCCGAGCCCGAGGTCCCCCGCGAGGCGGTGCTGCTAGCGGCGGCGGGAGAACTCTCCGGCATCGCATCCGCCGAGCCCTTCGCCGCCGGTCCCTGGCGCAGCCTGGGGGCCACGCGCTTCCACTACGGGGCGGGGGAGAGAGAATACACCGTCGAAGCTGAGCGCTCCCGCGGCAAGCTGAACCTGCGGCTCGACGGCGGCCAGGTAACGGTGGTCGAGGTCCTCTCCGTCCACGACGGACGCATACATGCCATCGTG
>JARDZQ010000327.1 GCA_029240775.1 Rubrobacteraceae bacterium
TCTACACGGGCATCCGGGTGGATGACGTGCAACAGGTGCCGCGGACCCGCGCGGTCCTCTTCGACGTGACGCCGCGACAACTCCTCTCCATTGCCGGCGAGCACTTCACGGAGCGGTATCGGCGGGCCCTCGAGCGCTACCGCTACGGCCCCGGCGCATTCAAGGTCGACTTCGCGCTAGACGGCCCGATCCCCTGGAAGGCACAGGAGTGCCTGCGCGCCGGGACCGTTCACCTCGGTGGGACGTTGGAGGAAATCTCCGCGGGCGAGGCCGCCGTAGCCCGGGGAGAGCACCCGGAGAGACTCTTTATCCTGCTCGCCCAGCAGAGCCTCTTCGACCCCACCCGCGCTCCGGAGGGCAAGCACACCGTGTGGGCGTACTGCCACGTCCCGAACGGCTCGACCTTCGACATGACGGGGCGGATCGAGGCGCAGATAGAACGTTTCGCCCCCGGTTTCAGGGACCGTATTCTTGCGAAGAGCGTCTCCGGGCCGGCGGATCTCGAAGGGCAGAACGCCAACCTCGTCGGCGGCGACGTAAGCGGCGGCTACATGGACCTCCGTCAGCTTCTGGCCCGGCCGATGATCCGTCTCAACCCGTACTCCACCCCGGCAGAGGGACTGTACATATGTTCGTCCTCGACGCCGCCGGGCGGAAGCGTGCATGGCCTCTGCGGCTACTTCGCCGCCCGCGCCGCTCTAAGTCGACGGAAAAGAAGTGCCGTGACCGGCGCCCGATTGGACGACCTGTGCTGAAGGCACCGGGCCTGGCGGATCGCCGGTGCCGCGGGCAGAGGATAATCTCGCCCGCCGCGGCTTCCTCGCCGTCGCTTACCTCGATGGATCATCGGATCCGTATCCCAAAGGCACGAGGGCGATTCGGGACCACGAGCACTGTATGTTTGCCGACGGTCGCCCACTCCAGACCATGGCGCATGTGCGCCAGAACCTTGTCGTGGCGGCCCATAGTCCGGAAAGCGTTCCGGACGATACGATGTGGCGCTTCGAGCGAAGGAGGGACAGTTGGAGGAACTTTCGCGGGCGGGTAAACAGGCCTTGAAGTCCCAGCCGTTCAGCGCCCTCATGGGTGCGAGGCTGACCTCCCTCTCAGAGGGTAAGGCGGTGCTCGAGGTGCCGATCCGTGAGGAACTGCTACAACAGAACGGGTACGTTCACGGCGGCGTGATCAGCTACATCGCAGACAACGCCCTCATGTTCGCCGGCGGCTCGGTGTTGGGGCCAGCGGTGCTGACCTCGGAATACAAGATCAACTATCTTAGGCCGGCCAGCGGGGAGACGCTCGTGGCGCGGGCGTCGGTGGTCAACGCAGGCAGGAGGCAGGCCGTGTGCCGCTGCGAAGTCTTCACCACTGGCGCGGGTAGGAAAGAAACGTTCTGCGCGGCTGCGCAGGGCTCTATCGTCTCCGTGTCGGCTCCGAGGGAGGCGTAATGAGCGTCGAGCGTCTACCGGACTTCGCGCTCGACGACGGGCGGCCACTCGGGCGGGAGTTCGCCGCCCTCGGGCTCGGCAGCTACCGCGAAGCCGCGCGCTACGTGCGCTCCCTACCCTACGGCAGGAACACCGACCGCTCCGACTGGCGAGTGGTCCTAAAGGAGGGGCGCGGCGCCTGCTCCACCAAACACGCCCTGCTCGCCGAACTCGCCCGCGAGAACGGCCGGCATGTCGCTCTGATGCTGGGCATCTATGAGATGTGCGAGGAGAATATCCCGGGGATAGGTGCCGTGCTGGAACGCCACGGCCTCCCCTGTATCCCGGACGCCCACTGCTACCTGGCGCACGAAGGCACGCGCGTGGACCTGACACGGGAGGTAGAAGGCGCCGAGTATATAGAGCGCTTCCTGCATGAGGAAGAGATCTACCCTCGTCAGATCGGCGAGTACAAGGTCAGAGCCCACAGGGGGTTCGTTCGCCGTTGGGCGATGGAGCGAGGGCGGGACCCCGAACGAGTCTGGCGGGTCCGGGAAAGGTGCATCGCCGCCTTGGAACGTCGGCCACGGATCGAGCAACGCGTCAAGGAGGCCGGGAAGACGAACCTCACCATGACCTCCTTGTCTCACGGTAGAAGCCAGGGTGGCGGCGACTGCTCCTAGCCCGCGCAGGCCCTCCCGTTGGCTTTGCTGCTCATGCCATTCCGAGGAAGGTAGCCCTATGAGACATGCAGACGGAAGAGCGGGCGACGCGGACTACGGCCGGATTTCCTGGGTGACTTCTTAGAGCAGGCTGCGGAGACCCTCGGAGAGCCGCTTTTCGGGGCTTCGAACGGTCCAACCGGGGCCCTACTCCCGTCACATTCCTGTCAGACCCGGATACGTTGGCGGCGCTGAAGGCGGGAGCTAGAAGAAAAACTCCTGCAAATATAGGAATTCGAGGAGCACGCTCGGCAGGACTCGAACCTGCGGCCTTCTGATTCGTAGCCAACGTACGTTAGTACCCGTAGTCTCCCAGGGACCCCCATTAACAGCTGTAGAGAGCCTATTTGCGCTCTCGGGTAGGTAGGTCGACCAGCACGGAACCCCGTAGACACGCACGGATAAGTGGTCAAATAAGTGGTCAACGTTGTCACGTGCTCCGTCGGGAAAGCTGCGGCTCTTTCTTCGTACCTCAACTCGTTGAGCTGGTGGAATATCCTCGCTGAACCTACGGGCAGCCTTGCCAGAAGCGGCAGTAATATGCACGCCTGCGGGGGGGCGGATGATCCTCATGGCGCGTGCCATCTGCTCACCTTAGACTTTCATTAGCGCCATGACGGGCGAGGGAAAGGTAGTAGAACGTGATGCACTGGGGCTCGGACGAAGAGCTATACGACGCGATCCGTCGCGATCTTTTCACGGCGGTGGTTGGCGACGTCATGGACACCATGGGGTTGCTACGCCAATTTCTGCCACCGCAAATCAAACCGCTCCACGACGATATGGTGGTCATCGGTCGGGCTATGACGGTGCTGGAAGCCGACGTTTTCGTGGAGGCACATGGCTCCAGCGCGACCGACTTCATGTCCGAGCCCTTCGGCCTGATGTTCCGGGCGCTCGACGACTTGAAGGCCGGAGAGGTCTACATCTGTGCTGGTGCTTCGCCGCGCTATGCCCTTTGGGGTGAGCTGATGAGCACGCGAGCCATACAGCTCGGGGCCGCTGGAGCGGTCGTCGACGGCTACCATCGCGACACGTGCGGGATCCTCCAGCTAGGTTTTCCCACGTTCTCCTACGGAGGATACGCCCAAGATCAAGCGCCGCGCGGAAAGGTCATAGACTTCCGGGTGCCGCTGGAGATCGGTGGGGTAAGGGTGATGCCGGGAGACGTCATCTTTGGCGATCTTGATGGGGTATGCGTGATACCGCGCGCCGCCGAAGAGGAGGTGTTCCGCAGGGCTCTGGAGAAGGTGCAAAAGGAGAACCTGGTGGGGCGGGCTATCGGTGACGGAATGAGCGCTCAAGAAGCATTCGAGAAGTTCGGCGTGATGTAGCCCGGAACTGAAGCGGTGCCGAAGATAGACAAGATTGCAGCGGCGGTCATGGAGGATAATTTCCACTGTACCCACGTCCCGGTCTACGTCGGTAACCACC
>JARDZQ010000328.1 GCA_029240775.1 Rubrobacteraceae bacterium
GCCGTTAAGGAAGATGGCAGCCCGCACTCTAGGAGGTCTGGCGGTACTTGGCCTGGCGCGCGGACGGCTGCGCCCCTTCGAGCGCCCGCAGCAGCACCGTCACGACGATAAGGGTGATGACGAGGCTCGGCAGCAGGTACGCCGCGTTGTACGCCGCAGAGTAGAGGTAGGGGTTCCACCCCTCTGGCGCGTAGGAGGCGAAGAAGACGACGCCGGAGACGAAGTGGCACAGGAAGCGGGCCAGCACAGCGACGACGGTGCCAAGGACGGCGCCCCGAACGGTAGGCTGGAAGAAGCCGGCGAGCCCCAGCACGCCGAAGGCCAGCGGGTAGTCGAAGATCACCTGCACCGGGTGCAGGGCGACCGGCTCGACTGCCAAGTCCAGTAGACCGTACGCCGCCCCCGCGACGATGCCTACCCAGGGTCCCTGGCGCAGAGCCAGCAGTATGAGAGGGACCATCTCAAGCGAGATCGAGCCCCCGAAAGGCATCTTCCAGACCTTGATCAGGCCCAGGACGAACGCCAACGCTATGGCGAGGGCCGCCTCGGTGAGCACCCTGGTGTCTCTGAACGCGTTCACGCCGCATCCTCCTTCGTCTCTCTAGGGGATACGCGAAAGCGTCTGTTGAATCTCCCTGCGCCGGCATTACCCGGATCAGGTTCAACGGGTCGGCGCCTCCCGGCACCCTCTCAGCCTCGCGGCTCCCCGGTCTATTGAGCCCTTAGTGTAACTCACCGTGCCCTGCCGCACTACCGTCTACAGACCAGTTATGGCATCCTGGTCGGTACGGTCCGACAACTCCACTCATGACCGGCTCTTCGAGTCCACGGGGGTTCTGTTGGCTCTGGGATCTACTGAGTCAAACAGGGTTGTGGAGTGAGCTATTCTCTTTTCGGAGATGGATATGTAGTCCGGGTTGGTGTCGATGCCGATCCAGTGCCTTCCGAGGGACCTGGCTACTTTGCAGGTCGTCCCGCTACCGACGAAAGGATCCAGAACAACATCTCCAGGATTCGAGCTCGCTCGTATCATGCGTTCTAATACCCCTTCGGGTTTTTGCGTTGGATGATCTTCGCGTTCCTGGCTGCAGTAGTGAACGTGCGAGAACTGCCACACGTCGCCAGGGTTCGCTCCTTTCATGTTATTCCTCTCTCTGTAGTACTTCTGCGGTATACGTATATCGTCAAGGTTGAAGGTAGGGTACTTGCCCTTGACGAAGTAGAGAATATCCTCGTGCCGTGGCGAGAATCCTTTTGTCCTGCCCATCCCTTGGGTGTAATGCCAGGTGATCCATCCGTTGAACGAGAGCCCCATCTCCTCGAGAATCACATACAACCGCGAGATGAACCTAACGCCCATGAAGACGTAGATAGTGCCGTTATCCTTTAACACCCTGGCTACCGACTGCAGCCAGTCCCGGGTGAAATCTTCATATTGCCGGCGTTCCTTCTTATCTATGTTATTGCCGTAGTTCTTGCCGAGATTGTAAGGTGGATCTGCGCAAACAAGGTCGATCGATCTCTGCGGAAGACCCCTCATGACTTCTATCGCGTCACCGACGTAGAGACGGTCGATTTCCAAACGTCTTACTCCTTTATCCACTCGTGTCGTCTTGCAAGCAACAACCAGGCGTCCACTCCTCTAGAACGGACGAACTTCCTGTCCAACATCTGAAGAAAGAAGATCCCGGGTTGTACGCCGAAAGATGTCCACGTAGTGAACATCACGAATCTGAAACTGCCCGGTCCCGAACGAAGAAAAGCCCGAGCACCGTGGCCGCGTCGGTGATGCCGCCGTTCGAGATCTCCTCCAAAGCCTGCCCGAGCGGCATCTCTACCACCTCTATGAACTCGGTCGGCTCGGGCCGGGGACCCTCGGGGTCACGCACAGCCCCACAGCGGAACAGGTGACAGACCTCGGTGGTGCGCCCCGTGCTGGTATGGACCGAGACGAGGTGCTCGAGCTCCGCCGCCCGGAACCCGGTCTCCTCGAAGAGCTCGCGCCCGGCAGCCACTTTCGGGTCCTCGCCCTCGTCCACTCCGCCGCTCGGCAACTCCAGCGTGAAGGAGCCTAATGGCTGGCGCCACTGGCGCACGAGGACCACCTCACCTCCTTCCGTGACGGGCACTACCGCCGCGAAGCCCCCGCTCTCAAGGACTCCGTATTCGATCTCCGCCCCGCCCGGCAGCACTACCCCGTCCACCCTGAACGCGCACCAGGGGTTGCGGTAGAGATATTTGCGTTCAAGCGTCCGCCAGCTCCCGTCTTCCACGCACGGAGTATAGAAGCTCCCGCGGCCCGAAATACACTATATCCTTGATACATAGCGTTGCTAGGTATATTATCAGGTCAGCATGAGAGGAGAGGCGCTCAGGGGGCATCTGGATCTGCTGCTTCTCGCGGCGGTGCGGGCTCGTCCGGCGCACGGTTACGCGATCATCGAGAACCTACGTTTGCGCAGTGGAGGGAACCTGAACCTTCCCGAGGGGACTGTATACCCGGCCCTGCACCGGTTGGAGCGAGCCGGTCTCCTCAAGAGCAGATGGTCAGAGGCGTCAGGGCGCCGCCGGCGCACCTACGAGGTCACGGAGAGAGGCCTCACCGAGCTACGTGCTCAAGAGCAAGACTGGCGCGAGTTTTCGCGAGCCGTAGAAGGAGTGCTCGAGGGTTCGACGTGAGTAGGTCCAGGTCGATAGAAGTCTACCTCGGCGAGCTGCGGCGAGAGCTCGCCGGAGGACGCCGCTTCAAGAGACGCGTCCTCTCCGAGGTTGAGGACCACCTCCGCGAAGGAGCCCGGCACGAGCGGGAGGGCGGCGTGCCGGATGCTGAAGCAGAGCGGCGGGTCATCGAACGGTTCGGGTCTCCGCGGTTGATCGCGAGTCGCTTCGCCGAAGACCTAGCCGGCGGCGGCGCCAGGGCAGCAGCGCGGGCGATGCTTCTGGCTATGTTCGGGGTGGTGGTTCTGAGGTTCTTACCGTCGCCCGCGCTGGGCGAGTTACTCGGTATGCCTGCGAACGGCTTCTTCGAGCCCCCTGGGCCGTGGCCGGGCGACGACCTGCCGCCGCACCTACGTCCGGCCATCGACGTGGCGCAGTTTGCGTTCCTCGCGGCGCTCGGCGCCGGCGCCTTCGCCTTCTGGCACGCGCGGCGCCACGGTCGGGGCGCGAGGCTCCCGCGCGGCGAGCTCCGGGTCGTGGTCTCGGCCACCATGCTGGCGCTAGCCGCCTTCGCGGCCAGCGGCGTCGCGGACACGGTGTTCATGTTCCATCGGGCCGCGGCTGTCCCCGGCTCGCCTTCGCCCCTCGTGCACGCGATCTTCGCGACCGTAAGAGCCCTTATCACGGTCGCAGGGGGCTACTTCGTCGTGAGGGCGGTCCTCCGCCTGTGCTCACTTCGACGTCTGGGCCCTAACTAGAAGGAGGAGGGGCCGGAGCCCCTCCTCGCGCTGGGATCCAAGCCCAAACTACTCGAAGTAGTCGGCGGCCTTTGCTATGTAGCTCTCCTGGTCCTCGGGGACCTCGTCCTCGGGGTAGATCGCCTCGACCGGGCACTCGGGCTCGCAGGCGCCGCAGTCTAT
>JARDZQ010000329.1 GCA_029240775.1 Rubrobacteraceae bacterium
CGGCGATGCGGTCGGACTGGGTGCCCATCACCACCTGGGCCACCTTGCCGCGCTTGACCACGCCGGAGGCGCCGAGCTGCTTCAGCCGGGCGTCGTCGATGCTCTCCGGATCGGCTACGAAGAGCCTGAGGCGCGTGATGCACCCCTCCACGCTCTCGACGTTCTCCCTTCCCCCGAGCGCCTCCAGCACGTTCTCCGCCAGCACGTCGTCCCGGTCGCGCTCTGCCGTGGCGGTGGCACCGGCGGGCGCGGTCTCGCGCTCGGCTTCCCGTTCCGCTTCGCGGGCGGCCTCGCGCTCGGCCTCCTCGCCCGGCCTCGGGCCGCGCTGGCTCTCCGGCAGGATCCAGTCCGATGAAAGTCCGGTCGAAGCCTCGCCGCGGCCAGGGGTCGCCAGGTCGAAGCGCTTGATGAAGAAGCTAAAGACGAGGTAGTAGATCACGAAGTAGACGGCGCCGACGCCGAGCAAGAGTACAGGCCGCGTCGTGTTCTCCTTGCTGAAGTTCAAGACGTAGTCTATGAGGCCGGCGGAGAAGCCGAAGCCGATCTTGATGCCAAGCAGCGTGCAGACCGCGAGCGCCGTCCCGGTGAGGATGGCGTGGATGAGGTACAGGACCGGGGCGACGAACAGGAAGGCGAACTCGATCGGCTCGGTTATACCGGTCAGGAACGAGGCGAAGGCGGCGGAGAGCAGGATGCCCGAGGCCATCTTGGGGTACTGGGCGTGCCGGATCATGGCGAGGCAAGCCGCCGGTAGACCGAACATCATTATGGGGAAGAACCCGGAGAGGAAGTACCCGGCCGTCGGGTCACCGGCGAAGTAGCGGGAGATCTCCCCCTGCACCGGACCGTCCGGCCCCTCGTAGGTCCCGAGCTGGAACCAGACGTAGGTGTTGATGACGTGGTGCAGCCCGATGGGGATAAGCATGCGGTTTGTGAACCCGTAGAGCCCGGTCCCCAGTGCCCCGAGACCCACTATGGCCTCGCCGACGGCGTTTATGCCGGCACCGATCGGAGGCCAGATGAAACCGAACACCACGCCGAGTATGAGCGCGGCGAACGCTGTTATGATCGGGACGAACCGCCTGCCCCCGAAGAAGGCGAGGTAATCCGGCAGCCGGATGTCCGAGAAGCGCCTGTACAGCCCCGCGGCCAGGAGCCCGGTGATGATCCCCGAGAACACCCCCATGTAGTACACGGGGTCCGTACCCTCCTCGGCGAGCTGGGGCGCGATGACGTTGAAGACCTCGGCGAAGACGAAGTACCCCACGAGCCCTGCGAGGCCCGCGGCCCCCGCCCCGCCGGTGAGCCCCACCGCGATGCCGATGGCGAACAGCACCGGCAGGTTGTCGAAGATGGCCGCACCCGCAGCCGCCATCCACGGTAGCCCCAGCAGATCATCCTGCCCCAGCCTCAACAGCAGCGCCGCAGCCGGCAGCACCGCTATGGGCAACATGAGCGAGCGTCCGACGCTCTGCAAGGCCCCCAGGGCCCTGTCCCACCCGCGAGACCCGCCGGCCGCCGGGGTGCCCGTCGCCTGAGCCATACTATCCCTCCTTCTCCCACCCGGCGCTCGACACGCGCCGATCACCCTAGATACCCTGACTATACCGGTGCCGCCACCGGAGAGCAACGCGGGGCTTGACCCCTTCCAGTGGAGAGCCCGCGCCTACGAGGTCGCCACCGGGCTATCCCACCCTCGGAGGCTTGTCCGGTATGGGCGGCTTCTGGCCCTCCCGTCCGCGAGGGCCGCTCTCCGTGGAAGAGTTACCGGGCCGACCGCTCACGTTGCCACTGGCCGTCGCGTGCTCGCCGAGCAACCTCGCGTCATGAGCTCCGGGGGTACGACGAGGAGCCTGGCGAAGCGGGCCAGATCCTCCCCTCCCAGATCCCGGCTGAACTCCCTGTGCCGGCCCATGTGCTGGTAGGAGAGACCCGTCGCCTTGTTCAGAAGATCCGAGAGCCTCTAAGCCCGGACGGTGCGCCTCCCCGTTTCACCCGTCCCGGCTCGCGACCGGCCTGAGCTCGGGCAGGACCTCTCGCCGTACTCCCGCCTCTTCTTCGGGTCAGAGAGATCCTCGCAGGCGTGCTGTGTCTCCTTGAAGCGCTCCTCGGCGCCGGGGTTGGCGTCTGGGTGGTGCTCCCTCGCCAGCCTCCTGTATGCCCTCCGAAGCCCCTCTCCCCATCAGATACCACCGAACCCGATCGTCAGGACGCCCCACCGGCGTACCCCGGATCGGGACGGCGCGAACTTGGACAGGCTTCAGACCACCTCCTGATGCCCGTAACCTGAAGCCTCCACGTTAACTGTTTCACGAACCTCCATTGCCCAGTCGCCGAACCGTGATACGTTTTACACGTATGTGCTTTTCACACCCCGTGAATCATAAGTCTATAGTCGCGGATAACGACGTCGCTCATGCTGGCTGAGCGGCGGGGTGCTCCGGCGGGAGTTGGTAACGGATCGAGAGCTGAGGCGGCCGCCGGGAAGAGCGGCAGGAGGGCATCGCCGCTCTTCGAGGCGTCCCTGCTATTGACGGCTGTCTTCCTCGGGACCAACCCGGTAGCGGTCAAGTACGCAGTGGGCTACATACCGCCGATGCCCTTCGTGAGCATCAGGTTCGTGCTGGCGGGGCTCGTGCTGTGGGGGATTTTGCGGCTCTTCGACCCCAAGGGAAGACTCAGGAGGGACGACCTGTGGGCCATGGCCGGGCTGGGGCTCGTAGGCGTGGCGCTCAACAACATACTCTTCACCCAGGGTGTGAGCATGACCAGCGCCTCCAACACCGCGCTCGTGGTGGCTACGGCGCCTCTGTGGGGGATGCTGCTGGCCTTCGTGCTCGGGTGGGAGCGCCCGAAGGCGAGAGGCATCGTCGGGGTGGGGCTGGCGCTGCTCGGTGTGGCCGTGATCGTCTACCGGGGGCTCGGGGAGAGCGGAGCCAGCCTGCCCGGCGACCTGCTCGTGATGGGTGCCGCAGCCTGCTGGGGATCCTACGCCGTGCTCTCGATACCGCTGCTCAGGCGCTACTCGCCACTGGCGGTCGCCGCCTACTCCATGCTCTTCGGGGGTCTGGCCGTCCTCCCGCTTGCTTCCGTGCAGCTTCCTTCTCTGGAGTGGGGAGCCGTCAGCCTCGGAGGATGGGGGGCGGTAGCCTACTCGGCGCTGCTGGTGGCGGCCTTCGGGTTCACCTTCTGGCAGCGCGGGATCTCACGCATCGGCGCCAACCGCATGCTGGTCTACCAGTACCTCGTCACCCTGGTCGGTGTCGTCGCGGGGGTCGTGTTCTTCGGCGAGGGGTTCGGGATCGACAAGGTCGTAGGAGCGGCGATTCTGCTCGCCGGCGTCTACCTCGCCCGCCGCCAGTAATTTCAGCACGCTCAGGCTTCGCCTCCGCTGGTCAGCAAGAGTTGAATTGCTGAGAGCGAGGGCCTTCAAGGCCCAAAGCGCTCTAGGCGACGTGGGCGTCGCGGGCGGCGCCGAGCCCGGAGATCAGGAGGCACACCACGATGGCGAGCAGGATCTCCAGCGGTATGGTCCACGCGTGCGTGGCGTCGCGCAGCACGCCGAAGAGGGC
>JARDZQ010000330.1 GCA_029240775.1 Rubrobacteraceae bacterium
CGTCAAACAACACTGACGACTTTAACAACATAGGGGAAGCTCCCGCGAAGCCGGGATCGGTCTTACTCTCGGCCTGGTGGCGACTAGCTGTTAATCACTAGGTCGCTGGTTCGAGTCCAGCAGGCGGAGCTAAGTAAGACCCCGGTTTCCATTACTGGAAACCGGGGTTCTTCGTTATTCCCCCATGTCGCGAGAGTCGTCTGAGTCGCATGGAGGGACTATGCAACAGGACGATTACCTGACGGTGGCGGAGGCCGCCACGAAGCTCCGGGTCAACCCCGTCACGATCCAACGGCTCTGCCGGAGCGGGGAGCTTGATGCGCTGCGGGTCGGGCGGGCCTACCGCATTCCAAAGGCGGCCTTCGAGGCCTATCGCCGTGGGCGCCCGTCGGCCCCTCGCACGGTCGAGGTCGATCGCGTGTACGACGCCGAGCTCTCGGCGCTGATCCAGGCCTGGCAGCGGGACATGGAGGTCGGCGCCCGCCCCTGCTCGCGAGACACGATCCAGACGCACCGCAAGCACATGCACAAGTACATTCGGACCCTGCTGGGCGGCGAGCCGGCCCTCCGGATCACCCTGAGGGAGGCTGTCACGGAGGCGGCTCTCGGGCGCGTAATGGCTCGCATCCCGGTCACGCAATTCGCGACTCGCTACAACGTGTTCATGGCCGTCATGGCCTTCAGTCGCTTCCTGGTCGAGCGCGGGCTTATGGATGACGGGGATCGCCTGGCCCTGAAGCGTCACAAGCCAAAGCGCCTGCTCCCACCGAAAAGGACCGTCCTCCACTCCCTGGACGAGGTGAACCGGTTCTTGGAGGCGCTGTGGGCCAGCGAGGCCCACACAACCTACGAGAAGGTGCTGAACGCGGCGGCGGTCGGGCTGATGGTGTTTGCGGGGCTGCGAGTCTCGGAGGTAGCCCACCTCCAGCTCGCCCACCTCGACCTCGCCGGCGGCATCCTTTTCGTGCACCAGGGCAAGGGCGGGAAGTCACGGATGGTTGGGATCAACCCCCGGCTCCGGGACATGCTCGCCGAGTACCTCCGGATGCGCCCGCCGATGGGAGCGATGGAGCTGCTCTTATCGGCCAAGGGCACGCCGCTTACCCGCGATTACCTCGTCAAGCGCATCCGCCGCATCGCCCGGAGGGCCGGGCTGGATGTCTCTGCGCATGGACTCCGGCGCACCTTCGCCACGCTCAACGCGAACGCCGGAAAGAGCCTAAACCACATCCAGCTCGCCCTGGGGCACGCGGCCATCTCGACCACGCAGGCATACCTGATGGCCGACCAGCGGACGGCGGCGCGGGAGATGCAGGGCTGGTAGAACGGCGCGACGGCATACCTTTTCCTCAATAAACGTAGAGCGCCCCGGCTTCTGCGTAGAAGCCGGGGCGCTCGCTAAAAGGGTTTACCAGGCACGCATTTCTTGCGCCACGGCCTTCGCGTTGGTCTGAACGTAGGCCCGGGTCGTCGCAATGTCCGAGTGGCCGAGGACGACCTGCAGCTTGTCCAATGGGATGCCCTTGTGGGCGACGGTGGTCGCGAAGGTCCGCCGCAGGGCGTGCGCCGTGGTCTTGATACCGGCGTGCTTTGCCAGGCGAGCCAGGCGGCGGCCGACGAGGTCACGGGTCAGGGGCTTGCCGGTGCGCCCCACAAAGAAGTGCGGAGCGCTCGTCTGCGAGCGGTGCTTGAGGTACAGCTGCAGGACCGCTTGCAAGCGATCGGGAAGGCCAATGATGCGTGCCTTGTTCCCCTTGCCCTTCGTGACGGTGATCAAGCCGTTGTCGAAATCCACATCTGCCACCTTGAGGGAGCAGAGCTCCGAGTTGCGGAGCCCGGTGGTGACGAGTGTGGTGAAGAGGGCCAAGTTCGCCACGCGCTCCTCGTCATTGTAGTTTCCAGCCGTCAGGACCTTCTTCACCATCACTGCTACGTCTTCGGGCTTCAGATGCGGGCGGGCGGGCTGGTGGTTCGGCCGGAAGGGGAGGTTGGCGATCGCCTCCGCGACCTTGCCGTCGATGAGCCGAATGCGGGCCATAAACGCCGCGAGTGATTTGACGGCCGCGCACATGTTCCGCCGCGTGGCGGCGCGCTCTGCCGGCACCTGGGTGATCGCGTCCCATAGCGAGGCCTCGTTCACGATCTCTGCCAAGGTGATGGGGCCGGCGGCCCCCTGCAACCTCACGAAGGTGGCAATGTGATGGAGGTAGGTACGGCTCGTGTCGGCCGAGTGGGTTGTCAGACCGTTCTCCAGGTCGTTCCGGTAACGAGTGAGGATCGCCAACTGGTCATCGGGCAAGAGCTCCTCGACCGGCCCCAGCCTGCGCACTTTCCCTTGCATTGGCTTCCCTCTCTACGCAGCGCTCGGCGTCTCCGTGACCTCGTCCGTGGTGAAGGCACCCGCCAGGGCGGTGGCCGCCTCCATGAGCGGGCTCGCGGGCTTCGTCTCCTTGCGCTGCTTCACGTAATCGACCAGTTCGCGGTACGGGATGCTCGTGATCGACCTGTATACCGTCTTTCCGTTGGGCAAGACGACCGGCCACCCCTGCTCCAGCGTCGCAGCCGGGTTCGCGACGCTGCCCTGAACCAGGAGTCGCAGCTTCGAGATGCCCACGGCGACGTCCTTGCGGGAGAACGTCTCGGCCAACTTCATGTTCGAGTAGGCCGTCGAGCGCTTGATCTTCTCCCCATCGAGGTACTGCTCCATGGTGTCGTAGCCCAGCTCCTTGTACAGCTGCGCCTCGCGAATCTCCAGGAGCATCTGACCCGAGTCGTAGGCACGCTCGCCGGGGCGACCGAGCAACGCGTGCACCTCCCTGGTGAGCTCCGATGCACTGCGCTTCTGCACGACCACCTCGAGCTGGATCTGCGGGGCGGGGTCCTTGGTTTGTTCCATCATCATCTGTCATCATCCTCCGTCTGGACGCACAGCCGCAGCGCCGCCAATCGAGCCCCCCACCACTCGAGGTGGAGGAGACGAAGCGAACCCGCTGTGTTTTGAGGCAGCCCAGAAAAAATGTGGGGAGGTCGAGGCCTCCGCGCGGCGGTAAAGAGTCCGGCCCTAGGGGGCTGCCTGGTGTGTGATTGATATGAGCATACCCTACGCCTAATCACCACACAATAGTTCTGGAGCCGCTCTCGCGACCCGACTTGACATGGAATCCAAGGTTTTAGTGTCGCCAATTCATTCGAATTGACCCCGATGCAAAAAGATTTCGCCGGCTCCGTATGGGCTCAAATTGATTCGGAACGAGATCGGCAGTCCTAAGCCGGGATCGTCGGTCAAAACGCGGGGAGCCTAGTCCGTCCAGGACTTTACACTTCTGATGCAACCAGAACACTCGTCTAAAATATGTCAATATTTAATCCTGACCAAATGAGCACTTAATTAACATTTAATGAAATTGGTGGCCATGTCATAGAGATCTACGTCGATCAGGGGTCTCGCCCGCATGTCTGCACTTCCCAGGATGGGCTCAAGCAGTGCAAATGGGCCCCTGCCGAAGCTGATAACCCGGATGCCGAGGGCGTTTGCTGCGTCTGGAGCTAACGTGCGCACCTAT
>JARDZQ010000331.1 GCA_029240775.1 Rubrobacteraceae bacterium
AACTTCGGAGACACATCTTTCTACGGGCTTCGCTGATAAGAGTGGAGCGAAGGAGGCAACAAAGATTGGAATCGCTGCCACCAGCGCCGAGAGTTCCAGGTTGCCTGTGACCGGTTCGTAGACCTGCTCGTACACCATAACTCCCCCTCAGACGCTGCCAACGCCACGCTTCTTTGTGAGGTGCCGCCCGCGAGAGCGGGCACACGAGGCAGCAGCATGGCATCCCGCGATACTAATCTCCGGAGACGAGGGCCACCCGCAGGTCGTTGACGTTGGTGCCGGTCGGACCGGTCTCGAGCAGGACTCCGCCCGCCTCGAGCGCCGCGTGCGCGTCGTTGTTCGCCAGCGCCTCTTCGGGGTCGATCCCGGCGTTCCGGATAGCGTCCGCCGTCGCGCCGGTCGCCAGCCCGCCTGCGGCGTCGGTGGGCCCGTCGTTGCCATCGGTGTCGGCGGCGAGCGCGGCCCAGCCTCCGACCCCGTCGAGCTCCACGGCGAGGGTGAGGGCGAACTCCTGGTTGGGGCCGCCGGTGCCGTCTCCCCTGACCGTAACGGTCGCCTCGCCGCCGGAGACGACGGCGCAGGGCGCGGGGAGAGGGTTGCCGCTCTCGAGGACCTCCCGGATCACCGCCGCATACACCGAGGCTATCCCGCGGGCGTCGCCGGTGACGCTGGTCGAGAGCAACATCGGCTCGTAGCCAAGCTCGCGGGCCTTCTCGGTTGCGGCCTCCGCTGCGTGCCGCCCGCTTCCACAGACGACGCTGGCTACCTTCTCGAATAGGGCGTCGTCGGGCTTCGGCGTCTCCTCCGCGTCTCTCAGGTACTCCACTACGCTCCTCGGGGGCT
Source organism: Rubrobacteraceae bacterium (assembly GCA_029240775.1). Taxonomy (GTDB): domain Bacteria; phylum Actinomycetota; class Rubrobacteria; order Rubrobacterales; family Rubrobacteraceae; genus JALYGY01. Next base: position 844 of record JARDZQ010000331.1, read on the forward strand.
CTATCCCGTAGCGTCTGAACACCCGCTGCGTCTCCTCCAGGGTGGTCGGGTCGGGGGCTGTGAGGCCGCTGGCTATCGCCGAGGGATCGTCGCCCACCACGTCGGAGAGGAGGAGGGCGAGGGTGGGGGCGGGGGCTGCGAGGCTCACCAGGCCGCCGCCTTTCAGGACCGAGACGTGCTTGCGGACGGTGTTGATCTCCCCTATGTCCGCCCCGCTCCTCAAGAGCTCCCCGGTAAGTTCTTTCAGGTCGGCGAGCTCTATGGGCGGGGCGGGGTCGGCGAGGAGGGCCGAGGCGCCGCCTGAGATGAGGGCGAGGAGGAGGTCTCCCTCCCCTAAAGAGAGCGCGAGCTCCTCGGCCCTTCGCGCAGCCTCCACGCCCTTCTCGTCGGGCTCGGGGTGAGCTGCGAAGATGGTCTCCAACCTCTCCGAAGAAGCCTCGTTGCCGTGCTTGGTGACGATGAGTCCGCCCGCGAGGCGCTCGCCGAGCATCTCCTCGGCGGCGCGGGCCATCGCCCCCGCCGCCTTGCCCGCAGCGAGCACGAAGACCCTGTCCGCCTCGAACCGCTCGTCCCCGGCTACGATGGCGCTCTCTTCGACGCGCAAAGAGCGCCGGACGGCCTCCGCGGGGTCGGCGGCCGCGAGGCTCGCGGAGAGTATCTGCCTGAGATCCTCCTCCATACGAGGCCCTAGTCCCTGTCGGGGATGCCGCCTCCGACCAGTTGCGCGTCCTTCTCGTGCGTCCCGTCAAGGATGGGCTCGAACTCGTTGATCCTGTCTATCGAGAGGCCCATAGCGGCGTTGGTATCCCGCTCGCACATGATCTCGACGAGCGCCGGGACGCGCTGCTCCTCGCTCGCCCGAACCGCCCAGGCTAAAGCGTCCTGTATCTCCTCGGGCCGCCTGACGCGGCGGCCTAAAGCGCCCATCGCCTCCATCACCATCACGTTGTCTATGCCGTAGTCGCTCTCGGGGCCCGCGTAGGCGAGGTCGACGGCGAAGTCCATCTCGTACTTCAGCTCGCTCTGCCGTATCAGGCCCATGTACGCGTTGTTGAGCATGACGAGCACGTAGGGAACTCCGTACTGCACGGCGACCGCGACCTCCTCCATGAGGAACTGGAAGGAGTAGTCCCCGACGACCCCGACGACGAGGTTGTCCGGGCGGCCGAGCTTGACCCCGATGCAGGCCGGGACCTCCCAGCCTAGAGGTCCGGCCTGACCACAACACAGGTAGTGGCGCGGCTTGTAGGTCTTCTGGAACTGGCCGGAGAAGATCTGGTAGAGCCCTATGGCGGTGACGATGATCTCGTTCCCGTCGAAGAACTCGTTCATCTCCCGAAAAGCTCGCTGCGGTTTTACCGGCACGTCGTCGAAGTCCGTCTTCCTCAAGAGCGTGGAGCGCAGCTCCGCGACCCGGTCCACCCAGGGGCCGGGCTCCCGCTCTGAGGTCATGTCGCGGGCGGTCTGCACCATCGCCTGCAGGGCGAGCCTGGCATCGGAGACCACAGCGAGGTCGGGGGGGAAGACGCGGCCCATCTGGCGCGGGTCGATGTCCACGTGGACGAACTTGCGGTTCCCCCGGTAGACGTCGAGGTCCCCCGTGTGCCGCTCGGCCCACCGGTTACCGATACCGACCACGAGGTCGCTCTCCAGGAAGAGCTGGTTCGCGTAGCGCTGCTGGGTCTGGAGGCCCACGATCCCCATGAACAGCGGGTGGTCCTCGGGGATCGCGCCCTTCCCCATGTAGGTCGGGCTGATCGGTACCTGCAGGTACTCGGCCAGCTCGACGAGCTCGTCGGCGGCCTCGGCGATAATTACCCCTCCGCCGGGCATCAACACCGGGCGCTCGGCCTCGAGGATCATCTCGACGGCCTGCCGGATGGCCCGGGGCCTCGGCTCCGGTGCCTCGAATTGCAGCGGGCCGCCGCGGGTGGGGTCGAAGTCCACCTCGAGCCCGCTCGTTTGCACGTCGAGCGGCAGGTCTATGAGGATGGGGCCGGGCCTGCCCTCCTGCGCGATCCTGAACGCCTCGCGGAAGGTCCACACCAGCTGGGCCGGCTCCCGCACCTGCACCGCCCACTTGGTCACCGGCTTGGCTATCTCCACGATGTCAACCGCCTGGAAGGCCTCCTTGTGGAGCACCGTCGTGGGAGCCTGGCCGGTTATGCAGATCTGGGGTATCGAGTCCGCCATGCAGGTGTAGAGGCCGGTGATCATGTTCGTCCCCGCAGGACCGCTGGTCCCGATGTTGATCCCGACCTTCCCCGTTACCCGCGCGTAGCCGTCCGCGGCGTGAGTGCCACCTTCCTCGTGGCGCACCGAGTAGTGCCTGATCTGGTTGGATTTGCTCAGCGCCTTGTAGAGCGGCAGGATCGCCGCGCCCGGCACCCCGAAGGCGACCTCGACGCCCTCGTCCTCCATCACCCCGACCACAGCGTCCATGACGTCCATTATGGGCATGATTGCCTCCTTTCAGTCGGCAGCTTTCAGCCAGCAGCGGTCAGCTATAGGATACGAGTCGTTTACGCCCATCACGTGTCGAACCCTTTGCGGGACGCTTTCTGCGCGAAGCGGTTGCGCAAGGTGCTGCTCGGATACGGACCGAACGCCAAGAGCTGATTGCTGATAGCCCACTAGATCTCGTGTTGGGAGAGGTCCTCGATGATCCGTAGGAGCGCCGAGTGGTCCTCGCCGCCCCAGCCTTTCTTCCTCATCGCAAG
>JARDZQ010000332.1 GCA_029240775.1 Rubrobacteraceae bacterium
GCCGACCTTGAAGAGCGACTCGTTGCCAGAGCGAATGGCCATGATGTGGCTCATCTGGGAGAGAGTAAGGGTGGTGAAGACCATGGTCTGCCAGATCTCGGGCGCGGTCTGCGAGTACAAGAGACCGACGCCCAGCGACACCAGCGCCATGAGCATCCCGACCCAGAGGACGTGCCGGCCTAATCCCCGGGCGAAGACGCTCTCGTCGGGAGGGTGGGGCGGACGGCGCATGGTGTCCCGCTCGGCCGGCTCCGCGCTCAGGGCCAAGGCGGGTGGGCCGTCGGTGACCAGGTTGATCCATAATATCTGCAACGGCAGCAGCGGGAGCGGCATCCCCAGGAAAGGACCCACGAGCATCACCAGGATCTCGGCGGAGTTGCTGGTAAGGAGATACTTGATGAACTTGCGGATGTTGTCGTAGATGACCCGACCCTGCTCGACGGCAGCCACGATGGTCGAGAAGTTGTCGTCGGTCAGCACCATGTCGGCCGCTTCCTTCGAGACGTCGGTGCCCGTTATGCCCATCGCCACTCCTATCTCCGCCTGTCTCAGGGCCGGGGCGTCGTTTACGCCGTCGCCGGTCATGGCAACGATGTGGCCCTCGTCTTGCAGGGCTTCGACTATATCGAGCTTGTTCTCCGGCGAGACCCGCGCGTAGATGGACACCTCCTCGACGAGGTTCTTCAACTCCCCTTCGCCTATGCCGGCGAAGTCCCGTCCCGTCAGGATGCGCCCTGCTTCGCCTTCGGTCCCGTCATCGGCGATGCCGAGCTCGCCCGCGATGGCCCTGGCGGTCAGCGGGTGGTCGCCCGTGATCATTACGGGTCGGATGCCCGCTCGCTTGCAGGTTCCCACGGCATCTTTGGCCTCGGGTCGGGCAGGGTCGATCATGCCGACCATGCCGAAGAAGGTCAGATCGCGCTCGAGCTCTTCATCGAACGACTCCAGGCGTCTGATACCCACCCCCAGAATGCGGATGCCGCTCTCCGCCAGGTGCTCGTTGGCGGCCGAGATCCTCTCCCGCCATCCTTCGTCCAGGGACTCGGCTTGCCCGTCGTCAGTCCAGACTTTGTTTGAGATCTCCAGCAGGCTGTCCACAGCACCCTTGGTGAAAGCGACGTAGGAGGTGCTTTCCGGTCCCTCATTCAGGACAGATCCCAAGGCATCCCGGAGCCCTGATCCGGGAGCACTTGGTGTACGGTAGTCATCCGCTTGCGCTCGGAGTCGAAGGCGATCTCTCCGACGCGGGGGAGGGCAGACTCGAGCTCGGGCTTCTTCAGACCTTCGTGGGCGGCGGCGACCACCAGGGCACCTTCGGTTGGATCTCCTATCGCGCGTAGGCCGTCCCCCTCATCGTCCTCCAACAGGGCGTCGTTGCACAAGGCACCGCCTCCCAGGAGCAGGGCGAGCGCCGGGTCTACGCTCACCGCGGTCACTGGTCCGCCGTCCTCCGCCTGGTGCTCCGACACAGCGCGGCTCTCGCTGCCCAACTCCACAGTGTGTCCGGCCACCTCGACCACGGTCGCGGTCATGCGGTTCTCGGTCAGGGTTCCGGTCTTGTCCGAGCAGATCACGGTTACCGACCCCAGGGTCTCCACCGCGGGCAGCTTGCGGATGAGGGCTCGGCGTCTGAGCATACTCTGGGCTCCCAGGGCGAGAGCGATGGTCACAACCGCCGGCAACCCTTCGGGCACTGCTGCGACGGCCAGGCTTACGGCCGTAAGGAACATGACCTCCAGGTTCTCTCCGCGGAGCAGGCCGAGGGCGAAGACGACGCCGACGATGGCCAGGGCCGCGAGGGCCAGCACCTTGCCCACCTGGTCCAGGCGGCGTTGCAAGGGGGTCTGCTCCTGGCCGGCGGTCTGGATCATGGTCGCGATCTTGCCCAATTCCGTCGCCATGCCGGTCTCGGTGACGACGTACAGACCCCTGCCCTTGGAGACGACCGTGCTGGAGTAGACCATGTCGGCCCGCTCTCCCAGCGGCAGATCCTCCTCTCCCAGGGCCGGGGGAGCCTTCTCCACCGGCTCCGACTCCCCGGTGAGCGACGACTCCTGGACCCGCAGGCCCGTTTCCTCCAAGAGCCTTCCGTCGGCCGGTACCAGGTTCCCCGCCTCGAGCAGCACCACGTCCCCTGGCACCAACTCCCTGGCCGAGACCTCCCGCACGTGGCCCTCCCTGCGGACCCTCACCGTTGGCGCGGATAGTTGCTTCAGGGCGACCATCGCCCTCTCCGCCCGGTACTCCTGGCCGAAGCCCAGAGCGGCGTTGAGCACGATTATGACCGCTATGGCTATGGAATCCTCGTAGTCTCCGAGGAAGGCCGAGGCCACGGCAGCCACGATCAGGATGACGATCATGGCGGAGGTGAATTGTTCCCACAGGATCGCCCACGGCCCCCTGCCGCTTCTCTCCTCCAGCTCGTTCGGACCCCACTCGTCCAGCCGGCGAGCGGCCTCCTCGTCGCTGAGCCCCGACTCCGCGCCGGTATCTAGAGCCCGCAGCACTTCCTCCGCCTCCGACGTGTGCCACGCGCATTCCTCGCCACGACGGAGCTTACCCATCCGAGAGCCTCCTTCGCGTGCTCTTCCAGCGTGTCTGCCAAAAGTGGGACCGGGTTACGGTGCCTCCGTCTTTCCAGATTCGCTTGCGCTCCGTCTCTATGCTTGCTGGGGTGGATCTCGTCACTCTTCGGTCACCTCCGGCAGCGCGTTCACTGTGTCATACCGGCGCGTTCGCTCTCCAGGCTACCGCACTTCGCGCTTTCGCTCTCGGGGTGTCCATCGACCACCAGCACGGTCCTGTTTGCGTGACGCAACACCTCCTCGGAGACGCTCCCGATCAGGGCATGCTCCAGTCCGGACATGCCCTCGGCACCCAGGAAGATGGGATCGGCCCCCACCTCCTCTACCCTCTGCGAAGCTCAGCTCCGGCTCATTCCGTTTGAGGATGGTTATGATGCCAGCGGGGTACTTTGTACTCTGGGACCTACACCTCGGGGTAGAAGAGATCAGCGAGCGCGCTGAGATAAGGTTCGTACACCGGGATCTCCTCCAAGGGCCTTTGGCCGTGCCTCCTGGTTGTCGGTTGGGGAGGTTAGAACCTCAAGCTGCGGGGCGAGACGACGACGCCGGGGTTCACGCGGATACCCTGGTCGAGTACGTTCCCCTCGCCGACCACGCAGCGGGCGCCCGCGGCTCGATAAACCGCCTTGGGGTGTATCCTTCCAGATCGGTGCTGCTACGGGCCCGCATCTTTGTGGGGCCGAACGGGAGATCCCGAGGAGCTCGATACGCTGTTCTGGTGGGGGACTGATGAGTAGGAGCAGAGCCAGGAAGTGTCGCCTTCTGAGGGTTCACGAAGCATGTGGCACTACGAGCAACTCCCGCTGCGTTTCCAGCATGCGGCAGTATAGGCCACCGGCCGCAAGCAGTTGCTCGTGGGCACCCCGTTCGACGATGCGCCCGGCGTCCATAACCAGGATCTCGTGCATCTCCTCCATACCCACCAGACGATGCGTGACCAGGAGTGCCGCGCGATCCCGTGCCGCCTCCCA
>JARDZQ010000333.1 GCA_029240775.1 Rubrobacteraceae bacterium
TTCAGGGGTCAGTCGGATTCCGGCTGTTTGCGAGGGGGGCGCGAGTGTCTGAGGAGCAGGACCATGGCGCAGCTCAGGGCCAGGACACTGCTGACGAGGAGGTTACCACGGATGGAGCCACCGATCAGGAACGCCGGGTCCACTCGCAAAGTCTCGACGAAGAAGCGGCCCACGGAGTAGAGGCTCACGTAGATCAGCACCAGGTCGCCGTCTCTGAGACGGTTCGCGAAGCGGCGAGCGACCCAGAGCAGGATCAGGCAGACCAGCACATCCCAGATCGACTCGTAGAGGAAGGTCGGGTGGAAGGCTTCGGCGTCAGCGAACTGCGCCGGCCTGTTCTCGGGTGCAATGCGGATCGCCCACGGCAGGTCGGAGGGACGTCCGAAGAGTTCCTGGTTAAAGTAGTTACCCCAGCGGCCGATGGCCTGGGCGAGGATCACACCCGGCGCGGCGGCGTCGGCGAGGACGAGCGGGCTCACGCCACGGTACCAGCCGAAGATGAGGAGGCCCAGGAAGCCGCCGGCCACGGCGCCGTAGATTCCCAGTCCCCCGTTCCAGACGGCGAAGACGCCGGGGATGGGGTCGTCGGCGTAGAGGTCGTAGTCGGTTATGACGTGGTAGAGACGAGCCCCGATAAAGCCCAGAGGAATGACGAAGAAGAGCGAGTCGAGAGCTAGAGTGCTGTCGTAGCCCTTGCGGGCGAGCTCGCGGCCTGTGAGCCAGGTCGCAACGATGATGCCCAGAGCAATGCACAGCCCGTACCAGCGCAGGGCGAAAGGCCCGGCCTCGAAGATAACCGGCGAGGGCGGGCTCGGCAGCGAGAGTAGCGCCACCATCTACTAATCCAAGGGTTCTGAGAGAGGCTTGGTGTAGGTCGGATGCGGGTCCTCGGGCGACTGATTCACGCCGTAGGCCGCTTCGATGATATGCCGCACTGCGGGGCCTGCGGTCATCTCCGAGCCCGTCTGGAAGGCGCCGCCGTTCTCGATCATCGTGACGACGATCATGGGTTGCTCCTGGCCCTCGACCCAGCCGACGAACCAGTTCACGTAGCCCTTTGGCGTCTCGCCGGTGCCGCTCTTGCCTAGAACGGCGAGCTTGGAGCCTTTGAACACTGACTCTGCGGTACCGCCGTCCGAGGTGACCCCCCTCATCCCCTCTTTGACTTGCTCGAAGTGGTAGTACTCGATATCCAGCTGGTCCGCGGGCTCCGGAGAGATCTGTTTGACCACCTTGCCGTCCTGCCGGATCTCGCCCCCCACGTGCGGGGTGACGAGGGTACCGCCGTTGTAGACGGCGGCGTAGGCGCGGGCGAGCTGTATCGGGGAGACGAGCAGATCGCCCTGGCCGATGGAGAGGTTTACCCAGTCCCCGACGCTCCAGTAGGCCTCCTCCGGCTTGCCCATCGCCGCGTAGAGTTCCTTCTCCCCGGCGCGCGTCGGCACCCTTCCGGCGGTCTCACCGGCAAGGTCCACGCCGGTCAGATGGCCGAAGCCGAACCGCTCGTAGAAGTGGGGCAGCCAGTTCTCATCGTCGGCGGCCTGCCAGATCCAGTCCGCCACCTGGTAGAAGAACTTGTCGTTGGAGTCTTTGATGGCCTCGACGAAGTTCTGGGTGCCGTGGTCTCCGAGATACTCGTAGTTGGGGCTGTTCTGGCGCCAGCTCTGCCAGCAGCCCCAGTCGGAACCCGTCGGCTGCCAGCACTCGCCGGTATCGGTGTAGGTCGTGTAAGCGTCTATAACGCCGAGATACAGGCCCGCGAGCCCTGTGAAGGGCTTGAACGTCGAGGCGGCGGGTTGGCCGCCGGTTATCGCGCGATTCGAGAACGGGTAGCTCGCGGCCTCGGAGTTCAGGTACTCGAAGGTGCGCGTCTCGCGGGTGCCGGAGATTCCGCCCACGAAGAGCTGCGGGTCAAAGTTCGGGCGGCTGGCCAGCGCCAGGATCTCGCCGTTCGTCGGGTCTATCGCGACGGCGGCGCCGCCGGTCCCGGCGTAGCCTGCGCCTTGAGCGCGTTCGATAGCGGCGTCGAGCTCGGCCTCCGCGACCCGCTGCAGGTCGAGGTCTATGGTCAGGTTCAGGTCCTGGCCCGGCACGGGGTCCTCGACACGGTCGGGGAGCTCCTTGCTTGGGTCGACAGCCATGGGCTCCCCGTTCTCGTCTACGAACCGGCCCAGGGAGTCCACCCGGCTGCCGTCAGGCACGATCCGCCCGAGGGCGTCCACCTTGTACACCTGCTCGCCGGCCTCGCCGCGCAACACTTTCTCGTAGTAGAGCTCGACCCCGCTCTTCCCGACCACAGAGTCGTTGGAGAGGCCCTCGAAGGTGTTCTGCTTGAGCTCCTCCTGGGTGATGGCGCCGGTGTAGCCCAGGATGTGGGCGGCCAGATCACCCGCCGGGTAGTTGCGGACGTAGTCGTCGTTCACCACGACGCCGGGGAACTCCTCGGTGCGCTCCATCACGTAAGTGACGCCGTTGCGGTCGGCATTCTCCTTCACCAGCATCGGACTGTACTGGGTGCCCCAGTCGAAGGCTGAGTCGTAGCTGTTAAGGACCGTCTTGGGCTCGGCGCCCACGATCTTCGCCAGCTCCCCCACCTTCTCGCGCGTGATGTTCGCGGGGGTAACGGTAACGTTCAGCCCGGGGACGTTGTTCGCGAGGACCTCGCCGTCGCGGTCGCGGATCACGCCCCGCTGCGCGGGGTCCTTGACTTCGAGGGTCTGGGTCGCCCGGGCGGCGACCGAGTACTCGTTGCCGGTCAGGACCTGCAGGTACCACAGCCGGGCCGCCAGGACGACGAACACGACCGCCACTATTATCGCGAAGGAGACCACCCGGACCTGCATGTTGCCCTTTGTAATAGGCGGAGTGTCGGGCCGCTTCTTGGCGGGCCGCGCCTTCTTCTCCTCGCGCACGGGGAGCCGGATCAATTCTGCTCCCCTTCCGCTACCGCGGGCGCCGGCCCTTCCACCTTCTCTGCCTGGACGATGAGGCGCCTGGAGTAATCCGGCAGGGTGCAGGTCTGTAAGGTGAGGATGTTCTTGCCCTTCACAGCCCGCGTCACGTGTACGTCATCCGGGTCCACGACGAACTCCTTGTAGACCCTGTAGACGTAGCGCCTGCCCATCGAGTCAATGACAAAGACTTTGTCCCCGTTCTCCAAGGCGTTCAGGTCCCAGAAGCCCAGCCAGCTCGGCGTCCCCACGTAGCCGAGGCGGTGGCCGGCGATGTAGACGTTGGCCACCCTCTGCCACGGAGAGCCAGTACCCTTCAGGTGGACGCCGGCGTGCTTCTTGAAGGCCTCCTCGTCGAATCCGCCGGCGTAGGGGATCGTCGCGTCATCCACCCGCTTCATCGCGGGTATGGTGACCCGCAACGTCTTGTTCTTGGGCACCTCTGCGATAGCACGCCTCTCGCGCCTCTCCTGCCTCTGTTCCTCTGAGAGCGTCTTCTTCTGCCCTGAAGGCGGAGTGATCGCCGGCACCTCGGGCTGCTTTCCCTGCGCGGCGCTCTCGATGGCGGCGGGGGCCGGGTTGGTAAAAGGAGAGCCCAC
>JARDZQ010000013.1 GCA_029240775.1 Rubrobacteraceae bacterium
GTCGCGGCGCTCCGGTCCGGCAGCCTTGCGGCGCTCGCCGGAGCCGTCAGCAACGACCTCGAGCCCGTTACCACGGATCTGGTACCGGAGGTGGCGGCGTACAAGCGCGAGATGCTGCAGACCGGGGCGCTCGGGGCCGCGATGACGGGCACTGGCACGGCGGTCTACGGGATCTTCGACGCCGAGAATGCGACAGCCGAATGCTCGCTCCTCGCCCCGTTCGTGAGCGTCTGCGAACCCGTCGGGTCCGGCGTGCTTATGGTCTAGGTTTCAGGTTATGGGTTTTGCCTGAAGCCTGTGGCCTTGCGCCTCTCGCTGCGGTCGACGACCGATCCGCCACACGGGATCGCAACCGGCTCATCCGGATGTTCCGGGGCTCCTCCCGCTGATAGCCGCCAGAGCCTCCGGTATAATCGCGGCGGCGCGGAGACGATACTGGGGCGTGGCCAAGTGGCAAGGCACCGGGTTTTGGTCCCGGGATCGCAGGTTCGAATCCTGCCGCCCCAGCCCGCGGTCGAGAGGCGAGACTACTCGAAGGAGCTCGGAAGAGACGATGTCCGAAGGAGGAACGCTGCCGCAGACCTTCGCCGTGGTCCTGGCGGCCGGCAAGGGTACCCGGATGAAGTCGAACCGGGCGAAGGTGCTGCACACCCTCTGCGGCGTACCGATGGTGAACTACGTGATAGAGGCTCTGAAGCCCCTGGCGCCGGAGAGGCTCCTGGTCGTCGTAGGCCACCAGGCCGAGCTGGTGGAGGCGGTCCTCCCGCAGGACGCGGAGACCGTCTTGCAGAGGGAGCAACTCGGCACGGGGGACGCGGTGGGCGTGGCCCTTGAGGCGCTCGGGGGCGAAGAGGAGGGCGTGCTCCTCGTAGTCAACGGCGACGGGCCGCTCATCTCGGAGAGGACGCTCGAGGAACTGGTCGAGAGGCACCGCTCGGCGGGGGTGGGGGCGACCGTGCTCGTGGCTGAGCTCGACGATCCAAGCGGTCTGGGACGGGTCGTCGAGGACGCCGGGGTGGTCAGGATCGTCGAGGAGCGCGACGCCACTGAGGACGAGTTGGGGATCAGGCTCGTCAACCTCGGTCTGTACGCGTTCAAGCTATCGGAGATCAGGGACGCCGTAGGCAGGGTGGCTCGGGAGAACTCGCAGGGTGAGCTCTACCTGACGGACGTGCTGGAGATCATCGGCCGCAGGAGCCGGGCGGTGACGTACCGGCTCAAGAACCTCGAAGAGGCCAACCTCGTCAACGACCGCTCGCAGCTCGCGCGGGCGGAGGAGATCCTGCGTCGCCGCATCCTGGACGCTCACATGAGAGACGGGGTGACCGTCAGGGACCCGGACAGCACGCACATCGAGGCGAGCGTGGAGATCGGGCGCGACACGGTGATCCTGCCTGGCACCTTCCTGCGTGGGGCCACGATGATAGGCTCGGACTGCGTGATAGGGCCCTCCGCGGATCTCCTGGATACGGTGGTGGCCGACGGGGCGCGCGTCGAGCACTCGGTCGGGCGGGGCGCAGAGGTAGGGGAGAGGGCCGCCGTCGGTCCCTACGCCTTCTTGCGACCCGGGACGGTACTTGGACCCGACGCCAAAGTGGGGGCCTACTGCGAGGTCAAGAACACGCGGGTCGGGAGGGGGAGCAAGGTACCCCACCTCTCCTACGTCGGGGACGCGCAGATCGGGGAGGACGCCAACCTGGGGGCGGGCACCATCACCGCCAACTACGACGGCGTCAACAAGAACAGGACCACCATAGGCGACGGGGCTTTCACGGGTGTCAACACGAACCTTATCGCGCCGGTTACAATAGGAGAGGACTCCTACACCGGTGCCGGGAGCGTGATCAACAAGGACGTGCCGCCCGGCAAGCTCGCCGTCGGGGCGCCGGCGCGCGCGATCAGGGAATCACCGCAGAGACGCAGGAAGCGGATGCAAGAGGGCGACGAAAAAGGGCAGTCACGGACCGAGAGGGAGGACTAGCGCGTTGATGCAGGACGGCTATCTGACGCAGACCACCGAGAAGCGGCTGATAATAGTCAGCGGCCAGGGCTACCCGGCGCTGGCCGAGAAGATAGCCGAGCGGCTCGACGTGGAGCTGAACAGGGTGGAGCTGATCGAGTTCCCCAATGGCGAGCTGTACGCCCGCTACCTGGAGAGCGTCCGTGGTGCGGATATGTTCATCGTGCAGTCTCTGTGTGATCCCGTAAACAAGAACCTGATGCAGCTTCTGGTCATGATCGACGCCGCCAAGCGGGCCTCCGCCAAGCGCATCGTGGCCGTCATCCCGTGGTACGCCTACTCGCGCCAGGACAGGAAGACCAAGCCGCGCGAGCCCATAACTGCCCGGCTTGTGGCGAACATGATCCAGGCCGCAGGAGCCGAGCGGGTTATGACGATGGATCTTCACTCGGGGCAGATCGAGGGCTACTTCTCTTTCCCGGTCGACCACCTGACGGCGATGCACACCTTCGTGGACTACTTCGTGGAAGGAGGCTTCAGAGACGCCGATGACGCGGTGGTCGTAGCCCCGGACACGGGCGAGGTGAAGGTAGCAAAGCAGCTCGCCGGACACCTCCGGCTGCCGTGGGCCATCGTGAACAAGATGCGCTACAAGGCGGACGAGTCCGAGGTTACGCACGTCATCGGCGAGGTAGAGGGCAAGCGGGCCATCATGATCGACGACGTGATCGCTACCGGCGGGACCCTGATCAACGCCGCGGAGCGTCTGGTGGCCGGAGGCGCGACGGAGGTTTACGCGGCGGCCACCCACGGCGAGTTCTCGGGGAAGGCCTACCGCAGGATCGAAGACTCCCTGATCCGGGAGGTCGTCGTGACCGACACGCTTCCCTTGAAGGAAGGCGAGCCGCGTTCTAAGATACGCACGCTTACGATCGCACCTATCCTCGCGAGCACTATAAAGAACGTGTTTACGGACGCGTCGGTGAGCGAGGTGTTTATGGGCGAGAACCAGCTTTTCTAGCACAAGGCTCTCTAGGAGAAGGAAGATGGCAGATAACGTAGACCTTCAGGCGAAAGAGCGCTCCGAGCGTGGCAAGAACGCAGCCCGGCGCTTGAGGGCTTCCGGGATGGTCCCGGCCGTCCTCTACGGCGGCGACGGCGACGCCACGGCGCTCGCGGTCCCGAACAAGATCGTGGACTACACCCTCCACCATATGGGGGACAACGCCCTCTACGACATAGACCTCGGCTCGGGCGGCTCGACGGCGCGCATCGTGGACGTGCAGCGCGACCCGGTTTCGGGTCGTCTCATACACGTGGACTTCGCCCCGGTGAACATGCGCGAGCGCATCGAGGTGACGGTGCCGCTGCACGTGGTCGGCGAGGCCTCTGGCGCCGAAGAGGGTGGCGTCCTGCAGCAGGTCGCCTACGAGGTCCACGTCGAGAGCCTCCCGGGCGACATCCCGCAGGAGCTGACGATCGACGTCTCCTCTCTGGGGATGGGCGAGAACCTCACCCTGGCCGACGTGGCGCTCCCGGAGGGGGTCACCCTGATCTCGGACCCCGAGGAGGTCGCCGCCACCGTCACCGTGCCGACGGAGATCACCGAGGAGGACCTTGAGGCCGCCGGCGTCGTCGAGGAGGAGCCCGAGGAGGGCGAGCCCGTCGAGGGCGAGGAAGTCCCCGAAGAGGGCGCCGAGGGCGAGGAGCCTTCCCCCGAGAAGGGCGAGGGCCCCGCGGGCCAGAACGTCCAGGAATAAGAGCCCATACGCTCCTTTTTCGACCGGTTCAGGAGGCAGGAAGACGGCGGGGGACCTGGTCAAGGGTCCACCGTGGTCGTCGGCCTCGGTAACCCGGGGCGCTCCTACCAGCGTACCCGCCACAACGTCGGATTCCTCGTCGTCGACGAGCTGGCCAGCCGCCACGGCGGCTCCTGGCGCAAGAGAAAGCAGGCCGAGGCGGCACCCATCAACCCGGGCGCCCATGAGGTCACACTCCTGAAGCCGACGACGTTCATGAACAACTCGGGGTCGGCGCTGGTCGGGCACGGAGCTGAAAACCTGATCGTCGTCCACGACGACCTCGACCTACCCGAAGGCGACGTCCGGGTGAAGGTCGGCGGCGGCGCGGGCGGCCACAACGGCCTCCGCTCCATCACACAGCGCCTCGGAGCGGACTTCGTCAGGGTGCGCGTCGGTATCGGACGCCCGCCCCCCGGCATGAGCACCACCGACTACGTGCTCGGCAAGATGGACTCAGCGGTTAGGGACGCCATACCCCGAGCGGCGGACGCGGTCGAGGCGGTCGTCGAGGAGGGGCCTGAGGCCGCAATGAATCGCTTCAACGTCCGGTCCGTGTAGTGTAGAGGCGGTCCCTACACTACGCACGGGGCAGCTGGCGGAGCATACGCCCGAGCATCTCGATGCCGCCCTTGTCGAGAGTGCGGTCCTCCTCGATGATCTCCAGGTCCTCCGGCACGCCGAGCTCTCGCAGCTTCTTCGCCGTGATGGTGGCGCACGCCACCGCCTGAACTCCTTCGAGGGTGTCGAGGACCTCCTCGGTGCTGCTCTGGTCTATGTAGACGGACCGGAAGTCCAGGTGATCCAGGCCCGCCCCCTCCAGCGAGCGCGAGAGGTTCTCCATGCACGTCCGGCCCCAGCCGACGACCCCGACCGGGGTCCCCGCCGGAAGCTCCGTGAGCCGCCGCAAACTCTCGATGTTGGCCTCGGCCAGCAGCGCGACGGTCTCTATCCCATAGGGCTCGACCATGTCCTGCACCTCGTGGACGTGGAAGAAGGTCGTGACCGCCATCCGCCACGGCGGGCTCTCCTCCCCGGATAGCCTCGCCGGGAGATCCTCGAGCAACACCGGCTCGACCTCGACCGGGAGTTGCTCCTCGAGCTCGGCCGATAATTGCTCGAGCTCCGCCCCCGTGCACTCGACAAATATTATCGGCACCTTCTCCTGCGGCCTCACGCCCGCGCGCGCCAAGAGCGCGTTCCCGAGCGCCTCGACCGAGACGCCCTGCGCCGCCGCCAGGTCCATCACCCTCTCCAGAACCTCCTGGCGCCTCGTCTCCTCCTCGTCCACCGGCGGCTTCACCACGTAGACCCCGCTCCCCCGCCGGCTCTCCACGAAACCCTCGCGCTCCAGGTCGGAGATCACCCGCGCCACCGTGTTGCGGTTGACACGCAAGAAGCCCGCGAGAGCCCGGATGCTCGGTAACCGGTCCCCAACCTCAAAGCTTCTCGTCAGGATGAGGTGCTTGATCTGCTCCTCCAGCTGTACGTGTACCGGTACGTGACTTTTTAGATTTATCTGCAGATCCACTAGATTATCCTATTGTCCTAAGCCAGTATGTCAATTATAATTGTCATAGTTCGTTAGGGCAATTATAGCGCACTGGCGAGAGCGGAGGTGAACGGTGCACGATTGGGCGGAATATGGGGCCTGGGAGGGGCGCCACGAGGAGTTGTTGCGGGAGGCTGAGCACGAGCGTCTGGCGCGTGAGGCGCGCGAGGCTCGCGTGAATGGTGGTCGTGAGGAGAGCGGGGTCGAGGTGCCGGAGGGGATCGAGGTCCGCTGGGGTTTGTTGGAGGACGAGGCGAAGATAGCGGACCTGTTGCAGCTCAACGGGATGCGGCGTTGGGTGGCCTTCGAGGAGCGCTATGTCGTGGCCGAGAGGGATGGTGAGATCCTGGCGGCGTTGAGTTACCGGACGGAGAAGGGGCGTTTGTCGCTGGGGCTTTTGATCTCTGATCCGTGGGTGGAGGAGCGCCCGCTGGCGCTCGCCCTCTACGCCGGCGCGCGGGAGCTGGCGCGGGAGATTGGCGTGGGCGAGGTCCTCGCGCGTCACTTCCCGCACGCGGACTATCCGGGCGAGGCCGGGTACCGGCGGCGAGGCCGTCGCTCGTGGCGGCTGGACGTGAGCCGGTCCGGGGAGGGACGTCATCAGGAGGTCGGCGGGGGCAGGTGGAGGCGGTTGCTAGCGTTGTTCGGAGCCCCGGCCGTGCCGTTCGTGGGACTTGTGCGCAAGCAGGTTTAAGCCGTGGCCGGAGACGATCTCTCTGTCGTCGTGGTCGACGCCTCTTCGAACCTCGGTCTGAGCCCGCCGGGAGAGGGCAGGGAGCCTGGCGTTCGCGGGCTCGCCTCAGCGTTGCGGGAGCGGGGCATCGTGACCCGGCTTGGCGCTGAGGACGGTGGAGGCGTCGTGCCTCCGCCGTACTCGCCGGAGATAGAGCCGGCGACGGGGACGAGGAACGGCGAAGCCATAAGAAGCTTCTCTGTAGACCTCGCGGAGAGGGTCGGGAAGGTGGTCGGGAGCGGGCGCTTCCCGTTGGTGCTCGGGGGAGACTGCAGCATTTTGGTCGGGAGCATGCTCGCGCTCAGGAGGATCGGGCGCTTCGGGCTGGCCTTCGTGGACGGCCACCTCGACTTCAGGCATCCGGGCAACTCCGCGCGCTTCGGTGCCGCAGCGGGCGAAGACCTCGCCCTGGTGACCGGCAGGGGCTCGGAGCGGCTCACGAACATCGAGGACCTGCGGCCGCTCGTGCGCGAGGAAGACGTCTTTGCCCTCGGCGATCGCGAGGACTACCCCGAGTGGCGGGACATCCACGGTACGGGCATCACGGTTTGGGATCTGCGAACGTTAAAGACCCTCGGCTTTGATGAAGCAGCTAGTAGGGCGGTCGAGGCGCTGCGGATGGACGGCGTCGAAGGGTTCTGGATCCACCTCGACGCCGACGTGCTGGACGATGAGCTGATGCCTGCCGTAGATTCCAGGCAGCCGGGTGGCATGAACTACGGTGAGCTCGTAGAGCTTTTGGGGGCGTTCCTGCGGTCCGGGCTCGCGGTAGGAATGGAGGTAACCATCTTCGACCCAGAGCTGGACCCGACCGGGGAGATCGCCGAAGGGTTCACTGCGGCTCTGGTGGAGTCCTTCTCTGTCAGGTGAAGCGGAGTCTTGGGAGGAGCTATGATCGCGAGGATCTGGCACGGCGTGAGTGCGGCTGCGAAGGCTGACGAGTACCTGGATTACCTCAACGAGACCGGAGTCCCGGACTACAGGGGGACCGAGCGAAACCGCGGCGTGTACGTGGTGCGCAGGGTCGAGGAGGAGGATAAGGCGCACTTCCTGAGGCTCTCGTTGTGGGACTCTATCGAGGACGTGGAGAGGTTCGCGGGCCCGGAGCCGGAGAGGGCTAAGTATTACCCTGCGGACGAGGAGTTCTTGCTCAACTTCGAGCCCACGGTCGAGCACTACGAGGTCGTTGTCGCACCGCGGAGTGATGCGTGACGGACAAGGCGGCGGTAACCTTCACGTGGCGGGGAGCGCTCGAAGGGGCGAAGCGTTGTCTGCCCATCGAGATCAGCGGCTTCGCCATAGGCCTGGTCTTCGGGGTGCTGGCGGGACAGTCGGGGCTGAGCGCGGCCGAGACCGTCTTGATGAGCGCCCTCGTCTACTCGGGGGCGGCTCAGTTCATCGTGCTCGGGCTCTGGGCGGCGCCGTTGCCGGTGTTCGGCATCGCCCTCACGACGCTGGTCGTGGGCCTGCGGCACCTCCTCATGGGCGCGGCGCTCAGCCCTTACTTCTCGAAGTTGGGGCGTCTGAAGGCCTACGGGTCCGTCTTCTTCATGGCCGACGAGAACTGGGCGCTCATGATGAGCGAGTTCTCCAAAGGTAAGCGCGATGCCGCGTTCCTGCTCGGCGGCGGGGTGGCGATGTTTCTCTCCTGGACCACCTCGACCCTCATCGGGCGTACCGTCGGCGGCACCCTGCGGGACCCCGAGCGCTGGGGGCTGGACTTCGCGTTTACAGCCGTGTTCCTCGCGCTGCTCGTCGGGATGTGGAGGGGGAGGTTGGATCTCTTGCCCTGGGCCACGGCGGCGCTAGTGGCCGTGGCGGCCCATACGTGGCTGCCGGGACAGTGGTACATCCTGCTCGGCGGTCTGGCCGGGAGCCTCGCGGGGGCGGTGCGGCGTGAGGCTTGATCCCCTGACGATAATTACGATCCTGCTCATGGCGGTCGCTACCTACGCGACCCGCGCAGGCGGCCTCTGGCTCGCGAGCCGCTTGGAGCTCTCGGGACGCGTGGAGGCGTGGTTGGACTACATCCCCGGCGCCATACTCGTCTCCATCGTCGCCCCCGTCGTTCTCGCGAGCGGGCTCGCCGAGGCGCTGGCGGCGCTGGCCGTCGTCCTCGTAGCTTCGAGGACGGGAAGCTTGCCCGTCGCCATGGTGACCGGCGTCTGCGCCGTCCTCGTCCTGCGGACCCTGGCGTAAAGGCTGGCTGTGCGAAACTTTCCGTACGGCCCGGTTGTTGTAAGGGTTGTGGAGACGGAGGCGAGTAAACTGGACGGGACCGCGGAGTTCGACCCGCTCGCGGTGCGGCTGGCGGAAGGAGACCCTCAGGCGCCCGGATCGCTGGTGAAGCGGCATTACGCCGAGCTGTACCGTTACGCCTTCTCGGTGCTGCGCGAGGAGCGGGCAGCCGAGGACGCTGTGCAGGACGCCTTTGAGCGCGCCTTCTCGGCGCTCGGGCGGTATTCGGAGAGGCGGCTGCGCGCCATGAGGCTCCGGCCCTGGATGTACAGGATCACCCTCAACGTCGCCCGCAACCGATTGCGGCAGAGACGAGAGGTGCCTCTCGAGGAGATCTCCGCCGTGGATAGTGCCGGACACGACGAACAACGGGAGGGCGTTATGGACGCGCTGGGCGCTTTGGGCAAGCTGCCCGAGAGGCAGCGGGTCGCGGTGACGCTCCGGTACCTGCAGGATCTGCCGTACGCGGAGATCTGTAGCGTGACCGGGTGGCCCGAGGGCAGCGCCAAGACGCTAGTCCGCAGGGGCCTGATGCGCCTCAGGAAGATAATGGCCATCGAGGATACAAGAGGAGATCGGAGATGAACGAGCCTTCTGTCGAGCGTCCTATATTGCTGCTGCGGGAGACGGCGGCGCGCATCGCGCCGGTCCGGGGCACCCCGGTGGACGAAGTGCTGGCGGGCGCCACAGACTCCTTCTTCGCCGCCGAGTCGCCGCTCGGAACCGTGTACGTCGCGGTGGGGCAAGAAGGCGTGCGGTACCTCGACCCGGCTGATTCGGAGGAGGATTTCGCTCGCCGCTACCGCCGGCGCTTCGGGCGGTTCGTCTCGCCTGCGCAGGGGGATGAAGTGGCTGGTCTTGCGGAGAAGGTTGCGTCGGCGCTGGCCGGGGAGCGGGTAGATGTGCCCCTGGACCTCAGCCGGGCCACGCCGTTCCAGCGGCGCGTCCTCCATGTCGTGAAGGGCATAGCCCGGGGCGAGGTGCGTCCCTACGTCTGGGTGGCACGCGAGGCTGGGACTCCCGGCGCCTCGCGTGCCGTCGGCAACGTCATGGCGAACAACCCAGTCCCGCTGCTCGTCCCGTGCCACAGGGTCGTCCGCAACGACGGCAGCACCGGGAGCTACGCGTTCGGGTCCGGGGAGAAGGTGAGGTTGTTGAGAGGTGAGGGCGTCGAGCCGGAAGAGATATCCGGCTCGCCCTACGTCGCGACGCCGACCACCGGTATCGTCTGCCACGCCACCTGCCGCAATGCCAGGAGGATCCAACCCTACAACCGCCGCGCCTTCCGCAGCGTGAGGAGCGCCGTGGAGGCCGGCTACCGGCCCTGCAAGGTTTGCCGTCCCGTGGCGGCGGCCTAGGTGGGGGGCCGTGACCTGGGGGCGCTGCTCCTCCTCAGCGCGCTCTGGGGCGCGTCCTTTATCTTCATCCGCGTCGCCGTGGCTGACCTTGGTCCCTTTGTACTGGTGGAGCTGCGCGTGGGGTTGGCGGCCGCAGGCCTCGCGTTCAGCGCCGCTCTCCTGAGGCGTCTGCCGAAGCTGCGGGTCCGCTGGAGGCAGTTCGCGCTGCTCGGGCTGGTGAACGTCGCGATACCCTTCTCCCTTATAAGCGCCGCCGAGATAAACCTGACGGCTTCGCTCGCGGCCATCCTGAACTCCACAACCGTGATGTTCACGGCGATAGTGGCCGCAGTGTGGATGGGCGACGCCCTGACGGTGAGGAAGGTCTTCGGGGTGGTGCTCGGGATAATAGGTGTTACGGTGCTCGTCGGGTGGGATCCGATCGCCGTGGACTGGGCCGTTATCCTCTCGGTCGGGGCGATGCTCGTTGCCTCCCTCGGGTACGCGCTGGGCTCCGTCTACGCCAAGCGGACGTTCGTGGGCTCCTCGCCGCTGGCCATCGCCACAGGTCAGCTGACGGCGGCCTCGTTGCTCATGATGCCCCTTGCCGCCGTGAGCGTCCCGGACGAGCGGCCGTCCACGATCGTGGTCCTCTCGGTGCTCGGGCTGGCGCTGCCCTCGACGGCCCTCGCCTACATGCTCTACTTCCGCCTGATCTCGAACGTCGGTCCTACCAGCACCTCCACCGTGACGCTCCTGGTGCCGCTCTTCGGCCTCGTGTTCGGCGTCCTGCTCCTGGACGAACCCGTCGGATTGGGGACCCTCGCGGGCCTGATACTCATCCTGTCGAGCGTCACGCTCATCACCGGGCTCGGGTTCGGCGCGAAGGAGAAAAGCCGCGCCTAGTGCGGATTGCGAAAAGTACGAGCGTTCGGGGAAGAGGTGTTTGAGGTCTTTAGGGGTGCTCTTGGCGGGCTCCCGATCCTCAAAGCCTCACAAAACCTTGCCCCGCGGAAGGCGCAACCCTTCGCAAACCGCTTTAGCGCGGGTAGAGGATGAGCTGCGTGCAGCGGAAGAGAGCCAGCGGGCTGCCACCGTCTGCGTCGACGACCGTCGCATCCCAGACCTGGGTAGTGCGGCCGCCGTGCACCAGGCGCGCCACGCAGCGGATAGCCCCTGATCTCCTGCTGCCGAGGAAGTTGGTCTTCAGCTCGACGGTCGTGAAGCCCTCCGCGCCCTCCGGAAGACCAACGAAAGTTCCGTAGCCGCAGGAGGTATCGGCGAGGGCGACGACGGTGGCGGCGTGCAGGTAACCGTTTGGGGCCAGCAACTCATCGCGCAGCTCGAGGCGCGTCGCGAGGCGCCCTTCTTCGGCCTCGAGGACCTCCAGCCCGATCAGACCCGGCAACCTACCGACACCCCGCTCGTTCAGCTCATCCAGGATAGACACCCGAGTCCCCTCCTTCGCTAACCGGACCCCCGGGATTATCTCAGGGTTTCGATCCCATGGACCTTCTTACTTTGAGAACGGGGAAACGGGGGTAAAATCTTGCGGTGAGCGAGAAGACGCGCACCAGATCCCTGCAGGCACCACGCCGGATACGCGCCTACCTGGCGGCGAAGGCAGAGCGGCCGGTGCTCCTGCTCGCCTCGAGCGAGGAGGAGGCGGAGAGGTACGCCCGCGACGCTGCCTGCTTTACCGACGAACCAGTTGTCCATCTGCCCTCGCGTGGCGTCGCCTACGGCGACGTCTTCGAACCGGCCGTTACCCGCGTCGGACGTCGGCAGAGGTCGCTGCGCTCGATGGGGTCGGCGCGTGTCGTCGTCGCGGGGCCTCTCGCGTTCATGGAGCGGACGCCGCTCTACGAGCCGCTGGAGCTGGCCGATGAGGTCGAGGCCGAGCTGGATGCGGCGCTTGAACGTCTGGTGGAGCTCGGCTACGAGCGGGTGGACCGCGTCTCGCGCCCGGGGGAGTTCGCGGTGCGCGGCGGCATAGTGGATGTCTTTCCGAGCACCCGCCGCTCGCCGGTGAGGGTGGAGTGGTGGGGGGATGAGATCGAGAGCGTACGAGCGATCTCGCTCGCCACCCAGCGGGTCGTCAGGGAGCTGGAGACCGTGACGGTCTACGCCGCCCGCGAAGCCGACCTCGCGGCTCTCGCGGCGACGAGCGAAGAGGAGTTCCCCGAGGAAGCCCGCCACGGCGTGCGCGTCCCGGGCCTCGACCGGCTCCTGCTCGACCTCGATCCGGTCTCACCACGAAGCCTCCTGCCCGAAGGTGTCGAGGTGTGGCGCGAGGAGCCGCAGGAGGGGGTCGCGGAAGACCTCGAGAGCGTGGTGCGGGAGCTCTACGACCTGAGGACGCCGGAGCCGGACGTCGAGTTCACCTCGGGTGAGGGTGGAGAGGTCGTCTCTGCCCCGCCGGCTGCGGCATATGCCGCTACCTTGAGGGAGGCCGCGAGGCGCCTCGACGCGCTCGTGCAGGAGAGACTCGCGGTCTTCGTCGCCTGCTCTTCTAGCGGCGAGGCCAGGAGAACGGCCTACGCTCTCGGGGAGATCAACCGCTCGATGCGCGAGGTGGAGCGGGTGGACGCGAGCCTGCCGCCCGGGCTCTACGCGGTCGGGCGCGAGGTCGAGGAGGGGTTCGCCTACCCGGAAGGCGGGATCGCCGTCATCCGCCGGGACTCGCTCTTCGGTCGGCGGCGCGAGGCGCGCAGGCGCCCGGGAAGAGCACTTGGCTCGTTCGCGGACCTGAAGGCCGGGGACCTAGTGGTGCATGCCGCTCAGGGCATCGGGCGCTTCGAGGGCCTCGTGGCGAGGGAGGTCCTCGGGACTACCCGCGACTACATGCAGGTAACCTACCGCGGTGGCGACACCCTGCTAGTCCCCTACGAGCAGATGGAGCTCCTGCACAAGTACGTCGGTGGCGAGATCGCGCGCCTGGACAAGCTCGGCGGCGCGACCTGGGCGCAGGTCACAGACAGGGTCCGCAGCAGGGTCAAGGCGCTCGCAGGAGAATTGCTGCAACTGTATGCGGCGAGGGCCACGAGGCCCGGCTTCGCCTTCCCCGAGGACAGCGAGTGGGAGCGTGAGCTCGAGGAGAGCTTCGCGTACCAGGAGACCACTGATCAGGAGGCCGCCATCGCCGCCGTCAAGGCGGACATGCAGCGGCCTCACCCGATGGACCGCCTCGTGTGCGGAGACGTGGGCTTCGGCAAGACCGAGGTCGCCGTGCGGGCTGCCTTCAAGGCGGCCTTGAGCGGCAAACAGACCATGATGCTCGCCCCGACGACGATCCTCGTCCAGCAGCACGAGCGGACCTTCAAACAGAGGCTCGGAACCTTCGCGGTCAGGGTAGAGAGCCTCTCGCGCTTTACCACGCCGGCCGCGCGGAGAACAATCCTGCGCGACTTTGCGGCCGGGGAGGTAGACGTGCTCATCGGGACGCATGTGCTGCTGGGCACGGAGATCACGCCGAAGGATCTCGGGCTCGTCGTGGTGGACGAGGAGCAGCGCTTCGGGGTCAGGCACAAGGAGCGTATCAGGCAGTTCAGGACCTCCGTAGACGTGCTGAC
>JARDZQ010000334.1 GCA_029240775.1 Rubrobacteraceae bacterium
TGCCCCTCGTCTTCGAAGGTAAGCAGCTCGTAAGGGATGGAGAGCCTGTCGAGCTCTTGCGTGACGGCGTAGACATTGTCCGGGGTGACGTTCGGGTCCCGGAGGCCCTGCACGATGAGTAGCCTCCCGCGGATGTTCTCCACGTAGTTGATGGGCGAGCGCTCCCGGTAGCGCTCCGGGACCTCCTCGGGGGAGCCGCCCATCATCTCCTCGCTGTACGGGCGGAGGTCCGGACGGGTAGCGTAGTAGTCCACGACGAGGTCGGTCATGCCGCACACCGGGGCCGCGGCGGCGACGAGGTCGGGCTCGAAGTGCGTGATCGCCCACCACGCCGAGTACCCGCCGTAGGAGGTGCCCGTAACCCCGACACGCCCGGGCTCGGCCACGCCGGCCCGGATGAGCGCCTCGATGCCCCCACTTATATCCTCCTGCTCGCGCCCGCCCCAGCCGTCTACTTTGATCGACTCCTGGAAAGAGAGCCCGAACCCAGTGCTCCCCCGGTAGTTCGGGGCCAGCACGTTGAAACCCCGCGCGAGGAGGTACTGGATCTGGGCGTTGAACCTGTCCTCAGCGTGGTGCGTGGGTCCGCCGTGGATCAGTACGATTGTCCCTGTGCTCCGCCCCGGCGCCCGGTACAGCCACCCCTGCACCTCGAGCCCGTCCACCGAGGCCCAGGTGAAGTCCTCCGCGGGAACGAGCTCCTCAGGTCTCAGAGAGGCGCGCTCCCACAGCCCGGTCAGGCTGGCCAGAGTCCCCCCGGGCTCTGCCGGATCGAAACCGACGAGGTCTGCGGGGTGCCGGGCGTCGTAGTGTAGCCCGGCCCATCTCCCTCCTCCCTTCGGAGCGAGCGGAACCAGGTTGCCCGCTTCTACCGGCAAACGCTCTTCGGCTCCAGTCTCGGGGTCAAGCAACGTCGCCCTGACGCCGGCCCGCTCCACCTCCTCCACGACCACCGGCCCGCCGTTCGGCGGGACGAAGGCGTACTCCACATTCAGTCCAGGATCGTCCAGCAGCCATCGCACGGAGTCGTCTTCCCAGACACCCAGCCGGCGGTGGGACTCCGCCTCGACGGTGAAGAGCACCCGCCGGCCGTCCGGGAACCACGACGCGTAGGTCTTGACCCGGTGACCGAAGTTGAGGATCTCGCGGTCTTCCCGGCCTTCGATGTCCACGAGCCAGACCTGCAGGCCGGAGGGATCCGGATCGTTCCGGTGGTAGAGAACCGCATCTCCCGGCGTATTGAGCTGGGGCGCATGGAAGTTGCCCCTGCGCGGCCGCGCCAGGGCTTTGCGCTCACCGCTTCGCAGGTCGTGGCGGTAGATCCAGGTCTCCTCTATCTCCTCTCCGCTCTCCGCGTCGAGGTTGGCCCCGTAGACGAGCCAGCGCCCGTGCACCTGTCCACCCCGGATGTAGTAGTTGGGGGATTCTTCGATGAGCGGCCGCATAATGCCCTGCTCCTCGAGTTCTACCAGGAAGAGCCGCATCCGCTCGTCGCCGTCCCTGTCTTGCCCCACCACGACCGCGCGGTTATCCGGGGTCCACGAGACGACCAGCGTATCGTCGGAGGTCTGCGTGAGGCGGAGCGGGGGAGAGGAGCCGTCGGTGGGCGCGGCGAAGACGTCGGCCGCCGGACCGAGCCGCGACCAGCTCCACACGACCCAACGTCCATCAGGCGAGACCTGTGCGCCGGACAAGACCGGCATGGAGAGCAGCGCCTCGAGGTGACGTTCGGCGCTCATGCTGCCCTCTCAGAGACCACTTCAGAGTCCATCGACCATGCGCCAGGACCCAGAGCGCGCGTCGCGAACAAGAGAGCTGAGACCTGATAGCTGATAGCGGACGGTTCGCGCAGCGAACCCTCCTAGAAAGTCGGCGGGGTGTTGACGTAGACAGCCTCGACGGCCTCCTCGACAGCCCACCAGCGGTGCTGGGTCGTAGAGGGGAAGTAGAGCGTGTCCCCCGGCCCGACCTCATAAACGCCCTGGTCCTTGAGCTCCACGAAGAGGACCCCGGAGACGACGTAGACGAACTCCTCGCCGTTGTGCGAGTAGAAGCCCTCGCTCCCCGCGCCCGGCGGCACCCGGATGTAGGAGGGGTCCATGACCTTCTCGCCCGAGGCCATCTCCTCGAAACGTACGCCGTTGTCCCACTGCATGACCGGGCGGTCTTTGCCCCGCACGAGCGGGGAGCTCTGCTCCAGGTCGGCCCCGAAGAGCTCGCGCATGGTCACCCCGTACGCTTCGGCCAGCCGCCTGAGCGAGGCGACCGAAGCCCCCGACCCGCCCCGCTCGAGCGCCGAGATGAACGAGATGCTGAGACCCGTGGCCTGCGCGACCTCCTTGAGCGTCTTGTGCGCCCGGGTGCGAAGCCGCCTGAGCCGTTCCCCTATCGCGTTCGGCGCTCCCCCACCACCGTTCTCCCGAGGCTCCTCGACCGCAGGACCAAGCTGCTTGCGTATGGCGGCGAAGTTAAGGCCCTCGACCTTCCTGAGCTGCTTGATCCTGCGCAGCCGCTCCACGTCAGGCTCCGTGTAGACCCGGTAACCCCGATCGGTGCGCTGCGGCCTCACCAGACGCTCCCGCTCCCACAACCTCAAGGTCTGCGGAGCCAACCCGATTGCTTGCGCGACCTCGCCTATGGAGAACCCCATCGAACCTCCGCTAGCCGCCAGAGCACCCTCCCGTCTCGCTGACTTCCCGATCGTCAAGCCGACAGTATACCTGCAAAGTTGCTGCAACTGCACCCACAGGCCTCACGCGATTTGGAGGTCGTTGCCAGTATCGTTGCAGGTTTATAGTAGGCTATTATAAGGTATTGGGGGTTGAAGGAACGAGGAGGAGAGAGCATGGCGCGAGTGGTGGGTGTTCCGCGGGAGATCAAGGACCAGGAGGGCCGCGTCAGCATGCAACCTGATGGGGTAGCGGAGCTGGTCCACCACGGCCGCGAGGTGATCGTGGAGGGTGGGGCTGGCCTGGGGGCGGGCTTCGAGGACGAGGAGTACGAGAAGGCTGGTGCGCGGCTCGTAGACAGTCCGGAGGAGGTCTTTGCCTCTGCGGAGTTGATCGTGAAGGTCAAGGAGCCCATCCCCCAAGAGTACGACCACTTCCGCGAGGGCCAGGAGCTCTTCACGTATTTGCACCTCGCGGCGGACAAGCAGCTCACCGAGTTCCTTATGGAGCGCAGGATCAACTCGATAGCCTACGAGACGGTCGAGCACCCGGACGGCTCTCTGCCGCTCTTAACCCCGATGAGCGAGGTAGCAGGCAGGATGGCCACCCAGGCTGCGGCCCACTGCCTGGAGAGCCCGCAGGGCGGAGCGGGGCTCCTGTTGGGCGGCGTGCCGGGGACGCCAGCCGCCAAGGTAACCATCATCGGGGGTGGCGTCGTAGGTACGGAGGCCGCCAAGATAGCGGTCGGGATGCGCGCCATAGTGAGGGTCTTGGACATCAACCCCAAGCGGCTCGCTTATCTCTCGGACATCTTCGGGGGGAGGGCGGACCTGGTCATCCCGAACCGGGCGAGGACCGCGACTTACGTCGC
>JARDZQ010000335.1 GCA_029240775.1 Rubrobacteraceae bacterium
TGCTGGGCCTCGCCTTGCTCGTACCACTTTCGGTGGCCCGGACGGACTCGGTGGCGGGGGGCGCCGCGCACCCTACGGACGCCGCCCTCGTCGAGGGGTTCAGGTTGGCGTTCTACGCTGGCGCGGTGCTGGCCTTCCTCGGCGCGCTGACGGCCCTGGTGCTGATCCGCGCCAAAGCGGCCGCCGAACCTCACGCCGACGATCACGGCGGCCCTCAAACAGGCTCCCAAGCGCGAAGCTCAGCTGACGCCGACATCTAGCCAGTCGCGGAGCCGCTCGGTCTCGAAGGCCTGCTTCCGGACGAACGTCTCGGTATCAGGCTCCGCCAGCCGCACCTCAGGCGGCTGGGCGAAGAATGGGCCCTCCAGGGCTGAGGCACGTTGGCCTGGGAATTCAAGGAAGCAGTAGCCCGTGCCATTGAACCGATCGCCGGGACCGCCGTCGATTTCTGCCGCGAAGTTACGTGCGGCGACACGGGCCTCAGCCTCGGCGAAAATCCCGGCTTTCGGCGGGGGAGACGCCGTGCAATCCCCGGCCGCGTAGACCCGCTCGAAGCGGGTGAGAAGCGTCTCGCAGTCGGGCCGGACCCAGCCTCCTTCGCCAGCCAGCGGGCTGTCGGCGACGACTTGCGGTGGGACCGCCTGGGGCACAGCCAGCAGCAGCGTGTATTGAAGCTGCCCACCATCGGTGAGCTGGGGTCACTTGCGGATATCCACAAAAGCGTATACCCTATGATATTCGGAAAATCGTATGACGCCAGGAGTAGAGCTGGTGGGTTACAAGCAGATCCGCGTAACGGACGAGCTGTGCAGGAGCGTGCAAGGGGCAAGTGGGATGCCTCTCCGGCAACACGAGACGCTGGGTGAATTGGTGAGTATTATGAGGGCGCAACGTGGGATCTGCGGGCTCGAGGACCTCATCTCGGAGGAGCGGACCCGACATGAGGTGAGAGTGGACGGCCGAGTCCTGTACACCTTCTGCTTCGTGGACGCCCTCATGCTGCCCTTCCTGCTGCGGGGCGCACCAGTCGAGGTGTGGTCCACGAGTCCGGACGGCGGGGAGGTCACGGCGTCCGTGACGAAGGAGGGGGTGAAGGGTTCTCCGCCTGGGGCGGTCGTCTCGTTTGGCGCGGTCCGATCCGGCGACGGCCCTACCCAAGCCACGCTCTGTCCGTACCTGAACGCTTTCCCCTCGCGAGAGGACTTCGAGCGGTGGGCCGAGCGAAGCCCGCAGGCCGAGACCATCGCCCTCTCGCTCGAAGAGGCATTCGACCTCGCGCGGGACTGGACCTCGGCTCCCGTCGGGGATCCGGAAGGAGGGATCTGCCGTTGCAGAGGTTTGCATCACACGAGCAAAGTGAGGAGTTGCCGTGACGGATAAACTGAGAGAAGCGCCGCCGCTGGCCGAGATACCCGTCGGGCGCGAGGTCCGGGAGGTGAGGCTCCTGGCGAAGCTCCTCGACGGCTTCGCCAACCCCATAAGGCTCTCCGCCCTCCTGCTGCTCTCACGCAACGGCGAGATGAGCGTGGGGAAGCTGGTTGAGGCCATCGGAGCTCCGCAGCCTCGCGTCTCTGACCACCTGCGCTGTTTGGCGTGGTGCGGGTACGTCCGGGCCAGGCGCGAGGGCAGCAACATGCTCTACTCCATAGCCGACGAGAGGGTGCTCGGGGTACTGGAGCTTAGCGAGGGGATCCTGGCGGACAACCTGGAGCGCGTAGAGGCGTGCGAAGTCACAAAGGACTGCTAGAAGAAGGTGCAGGTTGCTATCCTCGAACACGAACCTGAAGAGGTTCTGTGAGCGAGCTTCAGGCGCTGCTGGCGGGCTGGCTCACGGCGCTGGCCGCAGTGCTCCCGTTCGGTATCGCATTCGGGGTTGGGATGGTGGCAGCGGTCAACCCCTGCGGGTTCGCGATGCTGCCAGCTTATCTCTCGCTCTACCTCGGAGCCCACGAAGAGGACTTCGGTAAGCGCTCCTCGATGAGCCGCCTGCGGCGGGCGCTCCTCGTCGGCATGGTCGTCTCCTCGGGGTTCGTCGTGCTCTTCGGGCTGGCCGGTCTGGTCATCTCGGCCGGCGGGACCTTGCTCCTCGACGTGATGCCGGCTTTGGGGATTGTCATAGGTGGGATCCTGATCTTAGTAGGGCTCTGGATGCTTGCCGGACGGACCTTTCACAAGGGCACTTTCGAGCGGTTCGCCGAACGGGTGGGGGACCCGAGGGACGTGAGCGTGCGCGGCTTTTTCCTCTTCGGCCTCGCCTACGGGGTGGCTTCCTTAAGTTGCACCCTGCCGGCGTTCCTTGCTGTCGTCGGGAGTAGCCTCGCCTCCGCTGGAGTCCTGGCCGGGGCGGGGCGCTTCTTGGGCTTCGGTTTGGGCATGGCAGCGGTGTTGGTGACGCTCACCCTAGCACTTGCGCTCTTCAAGCAGGGCCTTCTCAGGTGGCTTCGCAAGGCCGTGCCCTACGTGCAGCTCGTCTCGGCCGTCCTCCTCGTGCTGGCGGGCGTGTACGTGATCTTCTACTGGCTGTCGTCCGGTAGCGGAGGTGTTCTGTCCGGATGAATGCTTACGCGAGCACACGAAAACGGCACGGGTCGCTTGCCAGGGAAGGGTTCAAGTGAGGAGGGAGCCATATGACGCCTTCTAGGCTCATCCGCTGGGGCGCCACAGCGGCAGTCGTGGCTGTACTGTTAGGAGGTGCGGTGGCGCTTGTGCAGGTCCTCCTCGGTCCGATCGGTGGCTACCGTTGCGAAGAGCCGGCGAGGGCTCTTGCGGACATGAACTCGATGGACGATCTGCGCGCCCGGTTCAACGAAGACGCTGGCAGCCCGCGGCTAGTCTTGCTGCTCTCCCCCACCTGAGTAGAGTGCAAGAAGGGCGCCAGTTGGGTGCAAAAGGAGATCCTCGAAGAACACCCCGATTCAGACGTCAGGGTGTACGTCGTATGGTTCAACATGCTCTCCGGTGACAGCCGCTCCGGCTGGGACGAGTGCGTGATGAGCGACCCGAGGGCGAACCACCTGTGGGACGAGAAGCGTCTCACGAGCCGGGCGTTCGCAGGCGAGGTAGAGGGCGCGGCAGCGCCGGTGTGGGATGCGTACCTGCTGTACGACCCCGAGGCCACATGGGACGACGCACCCACCACCCCAATCAGCTCGGGGTACACGGTCTACGGTGCTCGGGAAGAGCTTGAGAAGAACATAGTACCACTCTTGGAGTGAGGGTTGGGAGGCACAAAGTATGAAGGTCGAGGTGCTGTACTTCAACGGCTGTCCGACGTACGAGACGGCGACGAAGACCCTGCGGGCGGTCCTAACGGAAGAGGGAGTAGAGGCCGAGATCAAGCTCGTCGCGATCAACAGCGACGAGGAGGCTCAGAGGCTACGGTTCCCCGGGAGTCCCACCGTTCGGGTCGATGGACGAGACTTGTTCCCCGTGCCGGAGCACGAAGATTGGCGGCTGGGTTGCAGAGTGTACGCGACGCCTGAAGGCTTGAGGAGTTCCCCATCAGCCGAGATGCTCAAGGAGGCACTGAAGACAAA
>JARDZQ010000336.1 GCA_029240775.1 Rubrobacteraceae bacterium
ACAGGTAGAGGTCAAACGGTTCATCGCGGTGGACGACTGCGGCGTCCGCATCAACCCCATGATCGTGGAGGGCCAGATCCACGGCGGCCTCGCGCAGGGTATAGGCACCGCTCTCATGGAGGTCATCGAGTTCGACGAGGAGGGCAACCACCTCAACAGCAACTTCATGGACTACCTGATCCCCACCTCGATGGAGGTCCCTAAGGTGTGGGAGACGGGCGAGACGGTCACGCCCTCCACCCACCACCCGCTCGGCGCCCGTGGCGTCGCCGAGTCGCCGACGGTCGGCTCGCCCGCCGCGGTCGTCAACGCCGTGGTGGACGCGCTCTCGCCCTACGGGGTGCGCCACGTGGACATGCCGCTCAAGCCGGCCAGGATCTGGGGCATCCTGCGCGAGAACGGGGTGGAGCCGTTCTAGATGGACCACCCGGCCGCCAACTCTCTCGCCCGCCGCGCCGACTCCCTGCGGCGGGCGGGCGAGCTTGCCCACGCAGAGCGTCCCTTCGCCGTCGTGACGGTCGTCCGCACCGAGCCGTCTACCTCCGCCCGCACGGGCAACCGGGCCATCGTCTACCCGGACGGAGAGATGGAGGGATGGGTCGGCGGCGGTTGCATACAGCCCACCGCCCGCAGAGAAGGGCTCGCTGCTCTGAAGAGCGGGGAGCCCCGGTTAGTCAGGATCACACCTGATACAGCG
This sequence comes from Rubrobacteraceae bacterium, assembly GCA_029240775.1. Classification (GTDB taxonomy): domain Bacteria; phylum Actinomycetota; class Rubrobacteria; order Rubrobacterales; family Rubrobacteraceae; genus JALYGY01. Next base: position 698 of record JARDZQ010000336.1, read on the forward strand.
GCTTCCCAGCATAACGTCCACATGGCCAGAATGACCTGCGCCAGCGAAGGTACGGCGGATCTCTACATCGAGCCGTTCCTGCCCCGCCCGACGCTCGTCGCTGCGGGCGACTCGCCGCTTGCCGCCACCCTTGCCGCCATAGCGCCGCCGCTCGGCTTCAGGTTCGTCTCGGTAGACGCCGCTGCGGGTCTGAACCCCGAGACCTTCCCCCACCCGCGTGACACCTGGCTGGTAGTCGCCACCTTCGGGGAGTTCGACGAGGACGCGGTCGAGGCCGGGGTGCGGCTGAAGCTTCCCTACGTGGGTCTCGTCGCCAGCGAACGGCGGGCCGATAGTGTCCTCTCCGAGCTGCGGTCGCGCGGGCTCGAGGACGGAGAGCTATCTGTGGTGCGCTCGCCTGCGGGTATCCCGATCGGGGCGAGCGGGCAGGAGGAGATCTCGCTCTCCATCATGGCCGAGATCGTCTCCGTGAGGGCGAAGCTCCACCCCGGCCTCGGGCAGGATGATACCGTGGAACCCGCCGCCCGGCCGCAGGAAGCCATAGACCCCGTCTGCGGCATGACCGTCGAGGTGGCGGGTACCCGGCACGTCGCCGGGTACGGTGGCAGGGACTACTACTTCTGCTGCCCCGGGTGCAAGCGCGCCTTCGAGGCGGAGCCCGAGAAGTACGTCTCCCCGATCTCCGCCTGATGGGCGGCGATGTCGTCGGGGTCGTGCTGGGGGCAGGGCGGTCGAGCCGGTTCGGTACCCCCAAGCAACTCCTGCCCTTCGGCGACACCACCATGCTCGGGCAGGTCGTCCGTAACGCCAACGCATCCACGCTGGACCGGGTGGTCGTGGTCCTGGGCCGCGCCTCGGTGGAGCTGCGCAACACGCTGGACTTCGGGCGGGCGACCGTGGTGGAGAACACTGCCTACGGCGCGGGCTGCGCCGCGTCGCTGCTCGCCGGGATCGATGCGGCTGGCGAGGACTGCGAGGCCCTCGCGATGCTCCTCGGCGACCAGCCGGGCGTGAGGGCTGAGTTCATAGACTCGGTTCTCTCTGAGTGGCGCCTGAGACGCCCCTGGGCCGCCGTCACCTCTTACGACGGGGAGCTCGGGCACCCGTTTGTCTTCGCCCGGGAGGCTTTCGAGGACCTGCGTGGTCTGCACGGTGACAAGGCGGCGTGGAAGCTCATCGAGGCGTATCCGGAAAGGGTGCGCCGGATCGAGGTCGAAGCTCCGCTGCCTCCGGACGTGGACACCCCGGAGGATTACGAGCTGGCCCTCGCCCGCTGGCGGAGCGGTGCCTGAGGGGCGCGGGATCTCGGCCGTCCTCCTCGCCGCCGGGTCGGGGAGCCGGTTCGGCGGTAGGAAGCTTCTCGCACCGTACCGGGGGCGGCCCCTGATCGAGAGCTCCCTCGCGAACCTAGCGCAGGCCCCGGTGGACGAGACGGTCGTGGTCGTCGGAGACGACGCGGAGATGCTGCGCGCCGTCTGCGAACCTTTCGGCCACCGCATCGTGGAGAACCCCGATTGGGAGCGGGGTCAGTCTACCTCGGTGCGAGCCGGGCTCCTGGCTCTGGGACCGGAGGTCCGGGCGGCGGTCGTCCTGCTCGCTGACCAGCCGCTAGTAGGTGCGGGAGCAGTGGACCGTCTCGTGGCGGCGTTCGAGGGAGGGGCGAGGGTGGCGGTCGCGACCTACGACGGCAAACGGCGTAACCCGGTCCTCTTCTCCCGGGCGGTATGGCCGCTCCTACTGGAAGAGCTCTCGGGAGATGAGGGAGCGCGGGCCGTTTTGCGGCGGCATCCGGACCTCGTGACGGAGGTCCCCTGCGACGGGGTGGGGGATCCCGTGGACGTTGACACCGCAGAAGACCTGCGCGGCCTAGAGTTGATGCACGAGTGGGAGCTCCGCTTTAAGATGGGGTAAGAAGAGGAGGGGGACCGTATCTTGCGCTCACAGGAGGAGGCACGATGAAGATAAACAACGAGTTCACGGTCAGCGTACCCATCCAGCAGGCGTGGGACGTCATGCTGGACCTCCAGAAGATCGCGCCGTGTTTGCCGGGAGCCGCCATACAGGATGAGAAAGACAACGGCGAGTACGCCGGCACGATGAAGGTCAAGATCGGCCCTATCACCGCCAACTACAAGGGTACGGTGAAGGTCGAGGAGGCCGACGAAGAGAACCACCGCGCCGTGCTGCACGCCACGGGCCGCGACGCCCGCGGACAGGGCACCGCCTCGGCGACGATAGTCTCGACCCTGCAAGGAGAGGGCGCCGAGAGCACCAAGGTCAACGTCGAGACCGACATGCACCTCACCGGACGCGCCGCCCAGTTCGGGCGCGGCATCGCCCAGGACGTGGCGACCAAGATGCTCACCCAGTTCGCCGAGTGCCTGGAGCGTGAGATCTCCGGCGGCGCCACGGAGAACGGCTCCGCCGAGAGCGCCGCACCCACAGAGACCTCCGAGGACTCTGGCGACGGCGCGGCTTCTCAAGAGGCGCCCACGGCGACCGCCGGCGGGGGCGTAGGCGGCACCGCGGGCAGGGTCATAAGCAGCGAGGACCCGACCGTCATGGCCGGGGGTCCTGTCGAGGGAGCGGTCGTCTCGGACGGTGGGACCTCGGAAGCCGCCGGAGCCGCGCAGCCGGCCGCAGGAGAGGGTCCGCGCAGCGAATCCGAGGAGCCCGAGGCGTTCGACCTCGGCGCCGCGAGCCAGGAGGCGGTACTAAAGCGCGTCGTGCCGGTGCTCGTGGGGCTCGGGTTGCTGGCGTTCCTGATCTGGCTGATCCGCCGGCGCTAGTCGACATACGAGACCACGCGGGCCATCCCGGTCTCCATGTGGTAG
>JARDZQ010000337.1 GCA_029240775.1 Rubrobacteraceae bacterium
CCGCCCACCAGCGTGCCGCCGACGAAGAGCGGCGCGAGCTTCTTCGAGAAGAGAGGCTTGCTCCAAGGGCCCATCCGCGCGAGCGAGGCGGCTATGAGTATGGCCTCGACCACGAGCGCCATCCGCTCGGCGCGCCGTAGGGCTTCGAGCGTCCGCCTCTCCCCCCAGCCGCCGAGGTGCAGAACGAGCGAGACCGCCGAGAGGCCGGTGGAGAGAGCCGAAGACAGGAACGTCGGTCCCATCAGGACGGCATTGCGGGCCCACATGGGCACCGAGGTCATCGCCAGGAGCACCCCCGTATACGCCCCGACGAAGTAGCCGAACGGGAGCGCGAGGACCGAGAGGAAGAGGGCCGGTATCGCGCCCACGAGGCGGGCCAGGACGTTATCCCGGCCCAGCAGGCCGTCCCTCGCGGCCTGGGAGGCGGCCACCGTACCGGTAAGGAGGCTGAAGACCGTAAGGGCCCAGGTGCCCATGCTCATCGGTGAGCGCCACTTCACGATGCGCAGCATATTGTAAAAACGCTCGGGACGGCCGAGGTCCATGATCAGGAGTACGGGGCTGAGGATCATAGTGAAGAGCGTAATGTAGCGGCTCGTGCGCAGGAAGGCCCGGTCGTCGTTGCCTAAAGCGCGGGCTATGGCGCTTGTGACGTGCGCACCGGCCCCGATCCCGCCGAGCCAGAAGTAGACCGGGACCTCCCAGGTCCAGGTGTGCTCCTTTATGGGCGGGATGCCGTAATAGTCGCGCCCCTCTCGCTCGGGGTCGGTCCTCGGGTGGTGCGAGGTCTCTACCCTGCCGTTGGGCGTCGCCCGGGTCGTGTCCGTCATCTAACTCTCCCTCCCGAACGCGAGGGCCACGACCGCCCCCAGAACGGCGGCGGCGGCGATGCTCGCGGCGCTCGCCTGATTGAGCTTCGCCTGCGGCATGAACGGGTGGCGCGGCAGGTTGTAGGTCTCGGGCTCGTCCATCAGGATGAACTTGGAGTGGTTGCCGCCGATCCCGCCGGTGCCGCCGACCTCGGGCGTGCCGTAGACGAAGGCCTGGGTGTAGCCCTTGGCGTGCAGCTCGGCGACGCGCTCCTCGGCCTTTCGCGCGAGATCCTCCACGTCGCCGAACTGTATCGAGTCCGTCGGGCACGCCTTGGCGCAGGCGGGCTCGAGGCCGTCCTTCTGGCGGTCGTAGCACAGGGTGCACTTGAAGGCTCTTCCGTCATGCGGAACCCGCGTAATGACGCCGTAGGGGCAGGCCGCGACACAGTAGCCGCAGCCGTTGCAGACGTCGGGCTGGATGTAGACGTTATCGAACTCGTTGCGGATGATCGCGCCGGTGGGGCAGTCCTGCTGGCAGGGGGCCTCGACGCAGTGCTTGCAGACATCGCTCATGAAGTTCCAGCGCCCCAGGGCGTCGAGCTCCGCTCCGCCGGGTATCTGCTCTCGCACCTCCTCCGCCAGGGCGACGAGGTCAACGTCGCCCGTGAGCCGCTTCTTCTTTGGGTTCTCGATAAACGCGACGTGGCGCCAGGTAGTGCCGGAGAGGTGCCCGGTGTTGTCGTAGGAGTCGCCGGTGAGCTCGTAGCCGTCGGCGGGGAGCTGGTTCCACTGCTTGCACGCGACCTCGCAGGCCTTGCACCCGATGCAGACGGTGGTGTCGGTGAGGAATCCTGTCGCCATACCGTTACTTCCCTTCTAGGACCTTGCGCCGGATCTCCTCCACCGGCGCGGCCGGGTCGGTGCTTACGCGGAACAACCTGTGGCCGAGAGGCACGCGCTGGGGGGCGAAGATCCTGTCCACCATCCCCGTGCCCCGGTTGTAGTAGACGCCCGGCTCGAGCACCCTCGCGCTCCTTATGGGCTTGAGGTTCTTGTGGGCAGCCTCCGGGTGCTCGATGAGCCAGACCCCGAGGTCCATGAGCTCCTGTTGCATCATCTCCCGGTGCGACGGCTCGGCCTTGTAGGTATCGTCCGTGCCCCTGGAGCCATTCACGCTCGCCTCCTGGTGAACATCCAGTAGATGAGACCCCAGGCCGCGCCGTACACAGCGTGGTCGAGCACCGGCAGCAAGGCTCTTGGCGTCTTCTGGGTCCAAGGCGCGGGATGGACACTGGCTATCGGCAACCAGCCGGCCCAGCCGGCGCCCCAGGAAAGGACGCCAAGCGTGGCGCCCACGGCGGCTTCGGTCAGCGCGTCTTCCCGGTCGCCCCGATGCTCCTCGACCTCCTCGCTGTCCGGCTCTCCCCCCTCGGTACGCAGCGCTCCGAAGGCGGCTCCTGCTCCCGTGCCGTAGGCAAAGTGCGCGGCCACCATCAGGGCCCTTCGGGCGCGTGGGGACCAGCCCTTCGGCGGACCGAAATCCTCCAGGCGTCTGACGACCTGCTCGGGGGCGGTCGTGTAGACCAGCCCCATTCCCTTGAGGGCCTTGCGGAGCCCCGACAGGACGAACGTGGCCAGAAGTCCGCCAAAGGCTCCTGTCATCGCTCTCTCCATCACGCTCATACGCGGCCCTTCGTCAGATTGGCGGTGAAGGCCTTGGCCTCGTGGATGGCGACGTTCGGCTCCAGCGCGACCGGGATGATGTTGTTGACAACGTCGCCCGTGGCAAGGCCGTTGGAGCCCCAGTGGTAGGGCAGGCCGATGGTGTGGATCTTCCTTCCCTCGAAAACGTGGACCGGGACGCGGTCGGAGACGAGGGCTTTGACGTGAATCCTGCCGCGGCTCGTCGAGATGGTTACCCAGTCGGTGTTGTCGACGCCCTTCTCGGCGGCAAGCGCGGGGCTGATCTCGCAGAAGAGCTCGGGCTGGAGCTCGTTCAGCCAGGGGATCCAGCGGCTCATCGCCCCACTGGTATGGTGCTCGGTGAGGCGGTAAGTCGTAACCACGTACGGGTACCGCGGGTCCTCAGGCGGATTGTACGGGTTGTCGGGACGATCGAAGATCCTGGCCGCCGGGTCACGTCGCCGCTCGTAGAGCAGGTTCGGCACCGGCGACTCCACCGGCTCGTAGTGAACCGGGAGCGGGCCGTCCTCGAGCCCGACGGGCGCGAAGAGCCAGCCGAGGCCGTCTCCCTGCATGATGAACGGGCCGTCACCGGGGATCGCATCCACCCCTCTGGCACCCTCGTCCGGGCGGTAGGACGGCGGCTTGTCCGCCTGGAAGTCCGGGATGTCCTCGCCGACCCACTTCTCCTCTCCCTCGTCCCACCAGACGTACCTCTTGCGCTCGCTCCACGGCCTGCCCTCGGGATCGGCGGACGCGCGGTTGTAGAGGATGCGCCGGTTCATGGGCCAGGCCCAGCCCCACTCGGGGGCAACCAAAGATTGCTCTCGCCAGGGCATGCGTCGTCTGGCCCGATTGACGCCGCCGGCGTAGACGCCGGAGTAGATCCAACCCCCACACGCCGTCGAGCCGTCGTCCGCGAGCTCGGCGAATCCGCCAACGGGCGAGCCGTCGGCCACCCGGTAGCCGCTTATCTCCTTGAGGATGCTCTCCACGTGAGGTTCCTCGCGCTCGCCCTCGGTCGGGTAGTCCCA
>JARDZQ010000338.1 GCA_029240775.1 Rubrobacteraceae bacterium
GCTGGATCAGATCTGGACCTTCATCGAGTACATGTCCGCCCCGGAGCAGCAGAGGACGTTCGCGCTGGAGAGCGCGCGCCTTCCCACCCTGCGAAGCCTCTACGAGGACGAGGAGGTGCTGAACAAGCTGCCGGTCGCGAGGCTGGGCCGGGAGGCGCTCGAGAACGCCCGTCCCCGCCCCGTCTCGCCGTACTACTCGGACATGTCGCTCGCGATGGCCGAGCAGTTCAACGCCTCTCTCAAGGGCGAGGTTCCCGTCGAGAGGGCCCTCGAGAACCTCCAGGAAGAGCTTCAGAACATAGTGGATCAGGGCCAGTAGCGAAGGGCATTTCAAAACGCTAAATCTATGTGCTACGCTGCACCCGTGGCAGAGAGCGGCGGCCTCGATCGGCGGACGGTAGGTACCCGTCCCCGACCCTACCTATTCCCTCCGGAGGTCAGGCTTTGACGGCGACGGTGGTACTCGGTCTGGCGTGGGGGGACGAGGGCAAGGGGCGGGTGTGCGACGCGCTCGCCTCGGACGTGGGCTACGTCTCGCGCTACTCAGGCGGCAACAATGCCGGGCACACGGTGCGGGTCGGCGAGGAGGAGTTCGCGTTGCACCTCGTCCCGTCGGGCATCGTGCGCGAGGGGGTTGTGTGCACCATCGGCAACGGGGTGGTGGTCAACCCCGAGGTCCTCGCCGAGGAGGTGAGGGCCCTGGAGGAGCGGGGGCTCGAGGTGCGGGATCGGCTCCTGGTGGACGGGCGCGCCCACCTCGTAATGCCATATCACATCGCCCTTGACTCGCACCGCGAGATCGCGCTGGGGAGCGCCAGGATCGGGACCACGAACCGCGGAATAGGCCCCACTTACGAGGACAAGGTCGCCCGCTACGGCATCCGCGTCCAGGACATCTTCGACGAGGGCATCCTGAGGACGAAGCTCAAGGCAGCTCTGCGCGAGAAGAACTCGATCTTCGAGAACGTCTACGGCGAGGAGCCCTACGACGTCTCCGACCTCGCCGCGTGGCTGCTCTCCTTCAGGGACTTCATAGAGCCGATGGTCGCGGATACGGGGACCATACTCAGGGAGGCCCTCGAGAACAGGCAGCGGGTGCTGCTCGAAGGCGGGCAGGCGACGCTGCTGGACAACGACCACGGGACATACCCGTTCGTGACGTCGTCCAACCCCACGGTCGGGGGGGCGATCGTGGGCTCCGGCATACCGCCGCGCAGTATCGAGTACGTCATCGGGGTGACGAAAGCCTACACCACCAGGGTCGGCGACGGGCCGATGCCCACGGAGCTCTTTGACGAGATCGCCGAGACTATAAGGCAGGTCGGGGGCGAGTACGGTACCACGACCGGCCGGGCCAGGAGGGTAGGCTGGCTCGACCTCCCAGCCATAAAGTGGGCTGCGTCGCTCAACGGCATCACGCACCTCGCCCTCACGCTTCTGGACGTACTCTCGGCAGTCGAGGAGATAAAGATCTGCGTCGGCTACGAGATAGACGGCCGGCGCGTCGAGGGATACCCGATGCACCAGACAGACCTCCACCACGCCCGGCCCGTCTACAAGACTCTCCCTGGCTGGGGCGAGGACATCACGGGGTGCAGGATGCGCGTGGACCTTCCAACGGCGGCGCAGGACTTCGTCGGGTTCGTCGAGACCGAGGTAGGGGCTCCTCTGTGCATGATCAGCGTCGGGCCGGAGAGGGATCAGGCGATAATCGAGAGGATCGGGACCTAGCGGCGTGAAGGTACTTGTCGTCGGGGGAGGCGGGCGCGAGCACGCGCTGGTCGAGACCCTGGCGGCGAGCCCCCTCGAACCCGAGATGCACGCAGCCCCCGGCAACCCTGGCATAGGCCGCATAGCGCAGATTGTGGATATACCTTCGGACGACCTGATCTCTTTGCGCGACTACGCCAAAGAGAACGAGATTGACCTCACCGTCGTCGGACCGGAGGACCCCCTGATCGGGGGTATCGCCGAGGCTTTCTGGGAGGCGGACCTGAAAGTATTTGGCCCCTCCCGAGCGGCCGCCCGTATTGAAGGTTCGAAGGTCTTCGCCAAAGAGCTGATGAAGCATGCTGGCGTCCCTACCGCCAGCTTCGAGGCCTTCGATGGGGAGCCCGCAGCACTGGCTTACCTCCGTAGGATCGGTGACTACCCCGTCGTCGTGAAGGCCGACGGCGCCGCCGGGGGCAAGGGTGTGACCGTGGCTCGCAGCCGCGAGGAGGCCGAGAATGCGGTGCGGGCATCTTTCGGGGGGAAGTTCGGGGCGGCGGGGGAGAGGATCGTCATCGAGGAGCATCTGGAGGGGCGGGAGGCCTCGGTCTTCGTCATCACGGACGGCCACGAGATGCTGCCTTTCTTGCCAGCGCAGGACTACAAGCGCATCTTCGACGGCGACGAAGGGCCCAACACCGGGGGGATGGGCTCTTACTCCCCCCTGATGTGGATGGAGCCCGCTACCTACGCGGCTATTCTGGAGGACATCATCCGCCCCACCATCCACCAGATGTCCCTTATCGGGGCGCCCTACTCGGGTCTCCTGTACGCCGGCGTCATCGTCACCGGCGATGGTCCGAAGGCGCTGGAGTTCAACTGCCGCTTCGGCGACCCCGAGACGCAGGTCCTCCTGCCGAGGATGGGCAGCGACCTCCTCGAGCTAATGATCGCCTCCGAGGTGGGCGATCTCGCCGGGCGCGAGATAACCTGGTCCGCGGACAAGGCGGTGTGCGTGGTGCTCGCCTCGGAGGGATACCCCGACTCGTCGTCCTCGGGGGATGAGATCTCCGGTCTCGAGAATATCCCGACCGGCGTCTACATCTACCACGCCGGGACCGAGGAGCGCGACGGCAAGTTCTACACCGCAGGCGGCCGCGTCCTGAACGTCGTGGGAACGGGGCCGACGATTATCGAGGCGCGTGCCCGCGCTTACGCCGCCGTAGAGCAGATCCACTTCGAAGGCATGCTGTACCGCACAGATATAGCCCTCGAAGCCATAGAACTGGAGGACATTTGAGTCCGAGCGTGGGAATACTCGTCGGTAGCCAGTCAGATCTCCCGGTCATGGAGAAGTGCACCGCTCGCCTCCAAGACTTCAGCGTAGACCACGAGCTCGAGGTCCTCAGCGCCCACCGCAACCCCGACGCCGTCGCCGAGTATGTCGACGCCGCGCCCGGGCGCGGCGTCAAAGTATTCATCTGCGCCGCAGGAATGGCGGCTCACCTCGCAGGCGCCGTCGCAGCGAGGACGAACCTCCCGGTGATCGGCATCCCCATCTCTGCTGGTCCTCTTAACGGCTTCGACGCCCTGCTCGCGACGGTCCAGATGCCTTCCGGGGTGCCCGTCGCCACCGTAGCCGTCAACGGCGCCGCCAACGCCGGCGTGCTCGCCGCGCAGATACTCGCCCTCTCCGACTCCGAGCTGGCAGAGAGGATGGAAGGCGGACCTTGATCGAACGCTACACGCTGCCGGAGATCGGGGCCATCTGGACCGAAGAGGCCAAGTTCCGCTCCTGGCTCGAGGTCGAGGTCGC
>JARDZQ010000339.1 GCA_029240775.1 Rubrobacteraceae bacterium
GGAGCCGAGCTTGAGCCCGATCATGTGCCGCGCCCGCACCTCCTTCGGGACCGCCTCGATACCGCGTCTTGCGGCTTCTTCCTCAATGAGGTCGGTCAGGTCTCCGATGGTCTCGGAGACGTTCTCGACGCCCCAGTCGAGGATCTGGCGCAGGGCCTCGTTGGCCATCGGGAGCAGGACGAAGTTGCTCCGCTCGCCGACGTCGTAGCGCCGGGCGCCGGGCTGGAAGGCGTCCTCGTAGCTCACGAGTCCCGTGAAGTCCTCGCTGCTGCGGCGGTTGATCCAGTTGTGCTCGATGGGCTTCCCCTCCCGATGATCCTCGCGGACATACATAAACCCGACCCCGTAGGGCCCAAGGAGCCACTTGTACACGGAGGCTACGAGGAAGTCCGGCTTTATCTCGCGCGCGTCTAACGGGTGCGCGCCCAGCGACTGGATGGCATCCACCACGAACACTGCTCCGGCTTCGCGGGCGCGCTCGCCGACGCTGGCCAGATCTAGCAGGGACCCATCCGTCCAGTGGCAGTTCGGCACGGCGACGACAGCGGTGTTCTCGTCGAGGTGCCGCTGCACGGCGGAGGTCCAGTCGTAATCGGCGGGGCGGGGTACGGTGACCACATCGGCCCTGCTGCGCCTCGCGAGCTCGCGCCACGGGTAGACGTTCGAGGGGAACTGGTCCTCGAGGATGAGGAGGCGCTGTCCCTCCTGAACGGGGACGTTCGCCGCTGCGACGGCGATGCCGTAGCTTACGGAGGGTACGAGGGCCACGCCGTCCGGCTCCCCGCCGACGAGCCGTGCGAAGAGTGCACGGCTCTTCTCCGCGTCCTCGAAGAAGTCGGCGGGCGTTATCTTCCAGGGCCGCGACTTGCGGGCCACGGCTCGCTCGCCGATCTCCCGTGCCGAGCGCAGCTGCGGCGACATATAGGCGCAGTTGAGGTAGGCGACCTCCTCCGGTATCTCGAAAAGCTCGCGCTGGTCCCCGAGGTTCATGGCTGATCCCCTTCCCGTGCTCACCCCGCTATTTACCCAGAAACCGGATCAGCCTGCTCGTGCAGATCATGGCGCCTCCGAGCACCGCCGGTATCCCCCCGCCGGGGTGGACCGAGGCCCCGACCCGCCACAACCAGGGCCTCTTCCGATCCGAGTACCGCGGCCGGTGCAGGGGCCCGCTCATCCAGACCGGCCTGGTGGCCCCGTAGAGCGACCCGCCCGTGCTCCCCTGGGCCCCGAAGTACTCTGGGTGCAGGACCTCGTATTCCTCGAAGTACTCCGTTACCGGTTTCGAGAGCCCGACCGCACGTGACACCCGCTCGACCTCGCTCGCGACGAACGGGTCCTCCAGCCCGTACTCCCGCCCGTTGGGCGGGGCGGTGAGCCCCAGTGCCAGCACATGCTTCTCGTTCGGATACGGCTCGCCCGGCCGGTAATAGTCCACGAAGGCCATCGCCTCCCCGGGCTCCTGCCCCTTCTCCAGGCTCTCGTACAGGGAGGCGGGGTTCGAGGGCAGCACGACGCCGTGGGTCGCGAGCGGCGCGGGCAGTTCCTCCTCCAGCGCCGCGTAGATCACCACCCCGGAACAGGAGAGCCTCCCCAGCCGCCTCTTCGCGCCGGGTTCGACGAGCTCTCCCAGCCGATCCGGGTCGAGCCCGCTCACCACCGCGTCGGCTACGTACGACCCTTTCGGAGTGAACACTCTGCCGGCTTCGATCTTGTGTACGGGCTCCCCCGTCTTCAGCTCCACACCGCTGGAGCGGGCGAGCTTCTCGAGCGCGAGCACGAGCTCGTAGACCCCGCCCTCGGGCACCCACACGCCTTCTGTCGCCATCACCGCGGGCATGCTGGCGTAGAGCGCGGGGGTCCGGGCCGGCCCTACACCTGCGTTGAGGGTGTGGATGGCGATGGTCTCCCTCAGCCCATACGGCAGCCACCCCAGGCTATCCAGGTAGCGCCTCGTGGTCGGTTTGGTCCCGTAGAGGCGCAGCAGCCGCACGAGCGCTGGACGCAGCTCGGGCTCATACCAGTCCGTCGTGAGGAGGCAGGTGATCTCCGTCCCGAGCCCCCCGTGAACCCTCGCGAACCGTTCCCACGCTGCCCGCCACGGATGACCTTCCGGCACGGGGAGCGAGCAGACCATCTCCCCAAAATAGTACGTCCCGACCTCCGGCAACCGCTTGAGCGCGAGACCCGCGACGTCTGCGGCTTCGCCGTCGCTCTCGCCAAGCCTATCCCAGCGCCTGAGGTACTCTTCCCAGACCCCGGGGAAGGTGACGATGGCGGGGCCTGTATCTACTCGCTGGCCGTCGAGCTCTATGCGTCGGCTCTTGCCGCCAAGCCAGGGGCTCGCCTCGAGCAACGTAACCCTGTGACCTGCGCGCCCGAGCAGGGCAGCAGACGCAAGCCCGCCGAGACCGCCCCCGATCACGACGACGCGCTTCACGGGTACATCGCGAGCGAGAGGGCCGCGACGAGTTGCACGCCGGCGACCGTACCCGCCACGTAGGGGAAGGCGATCGAGAACCCGTAGAGCCTGTGGCCCGTCTCCGGTGTTGGGTCTCTCCACAGCGCGTAGAGCAGTGAGCCGGCTATCGCGGCGTTGACGAGTGCGACAGGGACGTTGACGAGCGCGAAACACGCGGTTGCGAGCGCCCAGAAAGTGCCGCTCCAGAGCACCACTCTCTTCGGACCGAGCCGGACCGCCGTGGTCTCGATTCTCACCCTCCTGTCCTCGTCCACGTCCTGGACGGCGTCGAAGGTGTGCTTGGCCGCGCTCCACGCCATGAGCCCCAGGGCTGCGGGCCAGACCACGGGTGCATAGAGCGCCAGCGGTACGAAGACGAGCGGGAAGGCGTAGGCCGCGTTGCTCAAAGAGTCCAGGTAAGGGCGGGCCTTGAAGCGAGCCGGCGGGACCGAGTAGCCGGCGAAGAGCAGCGCGTAAAGAAGTATCCAGATGACCGCTGCGGGGGGGAGGAATAGGACGAAGTAGGCCACGAACGGCAAGTTCGTGAGGAGTACGCCGAACCATATCAGGCGTTCTTCGCCGGGACTTATGCGCGCTCCTTCGAGGGTACCCTTGCGCGGGTTCTTCGCGTCTGTCTCCTGGTCGAAGACGTCGTTTGTGCCGTAGATCAGGAGGTTGAACGGCAGCGTCAGCCAGATGAGTATCGGGAGCGCCTCCCACCTCCACAGAGAGCCAGAGAGCCACATCCCGACCGTGGCGGGACCTAGAGTATTGATCCAGAGCACCGGCCGCGCGATGTGGAAAAGACGCGAGATCACACCCCCAATATACCAGCGGCCCGTACGGACGCTGCGATACCATACACGCGTGTCTATGCAGGTCCTCCGCGCCACCCCTCGGCTCCTGATCGTGGCCTCTGCCCTGTTCTTTGCTGCCGCGTTCTTCGCGGTCAGCTACCCGAACGTGCCGGGCGCTGAGGTGGGCTCCTACGTCTCGACCTTCCTGATCGCCGCGCCCTCTTTCGTCGCTCTCTTTGGATACCTCGGCTCACGTAAGGC
>JARDZQ010000014.1 GCA_029240775.1 Rubrobacteraceae bacterium
TTCCCCTCCCGGTCAAAGAGCCGCCTGCCTGTGACGAACGCGCCGATGCCGAGGATCGCGGCCAGGGAGTAAGCGTCTCCCACGAACGCCAGCGTACCGAATCCTGTGAACGCTCCGAAGGGGGCCAGGCGCATCAGGAGCGGCGAGGTGCTTCGTCTTCTAGTCACGGGGTCTCTCCTCTTCCTCGGGCGGGCCTTCGGCAGGCGCTTCGGCAGGCGCCTCGGCCGGCTGCTCGGCGGCGGCCTCCTGTTCGGAGGGCGCGGCTTCGAGAGATTCGGCGTCACGCAGGCCCATCTGGAGCTCCATCATCTCGAGTTCGCGCTCGGCGTCGAGGCGCTTTATGTCCACCTCGGCGGCGGCGATCTGGCGCTCCGTCTCGCTGGTGCCGAGCTCACCGACGGCCTGGGCTTCGTAGGACGACTGCCGGATCGCCTGTCTGGCCCTCTCCAGGTCCCTGGACGAGTCGGATAGGGAGATGCTCGAGCGGGCCTCGTTGGCCGTCCGCAGGGCCCTGGCGCGCTGGTGCTCCTCCATGAGGGCTGCCCGCTCGCGCACGACGTCGTTGTAGCGGCGCTCCTGCTCGCGGAAGGCCCCCTCCATCTCCTCGGAGTTCTTGCGGGCTTCCTCGAGGCGGCCCTCGATCTCGGCCAGAGAAGTCTGAGCCTCCTGCTTCTGCTGGACTACCTCGATGGCGGCCTCCCGCTGTCCCCTGGTGGCCAGCTCGCGGGCCTGGCGCTCTTTGGCGGCCACGACTTTCTGCTTCGTCGCGGCGTCGTTGGTGAGCATCTTCTCGTAGGCCATCGTGCGCGCGGCGGCCACCTGCAGCTTCTTGAGGTTGTTCAGCTCGTCCTGCACGGCGTTCTCGAGCAGGATCTCCGGGTTGCGCTGCTCTACCCCGGAGAGTAGCCGTCCGAAGAAACCGCGGATCGCCCTGAAAAATCTACCCATAGTAAGCTGCCTACCCCCGGCAAATGACTGCAATACGCCGCCGATTATAGCATCGGTACGTAGAGCCCCCGATGCGGGTTTCAGCGGGCGGCGCGGTAGCGGCGCGCAGCGCGCGGCGTGCCCCTGCCGGCCATGACTATGGCGCTCGGGGACTCGACCTCGAAGGCCGCCTCGAGCGCCTGCCCGGCGGCCACGAGCAGGTCTTCGGCGGAGCGGGCGTCGCGCGGGTAGATAGCAGCCCCCGCCCGCGTCTCCTCGGCCCCGAGCGAGCTCGCCGCAGCGAGAGCGCGCCTCGCCGCGCTCTCGACCGTCCGATCATCGACCCTGCTCAGGACGACCCCGAAGACGGTGCCCTCGCCGAGCAAGATGGGCTCCCCGATTCGCGCCCGCACCCGCTCGAGGAGCAGCTCCACGTCCTCGACCCTGCGTCCCGCATCGACCAGGATGACGGCGACCTGCACCCCCCTGCGCGCCGCGAGCTCTTCCTCGACCCTCCCGAGGAGCATCGAGCCGTCCTCGTCCGTCGCGTAGTCCTCGGCCTCCTCGGCGCTAAAAAAACTGCGCGACACTGAGACCAGAAAGACACCCGTCAGACCCACTGCGCCCAGCCTGTAGAAGACCAGCGCCGCGTCCTCGTTGTCCGTCGTGTCGTTGAGCAACCCCGGCATCACCGCCAACGCGTAGCAGAAGAGCACGGCGAACAGGGCGGCGAGCGTTATCCTCCAGGACCCGTGCAGCGCCGACGCCAGCAGCAGCGGGAAGAAGAGCACGTAAAGCTCACTCGACACCCCGCCGGAGACGAAGACCATCATCGAGTCGAGGGCCGCGTACAGCGCGTACGCCCCTACGCAAAACCCCCCGGAGAACTGCGCCGTGGGCAACAGCAGCAAGGCCACCGCCGCCGTGACCCCGACCGAGACCACCAGATACAGCAGTATAAAGGAGACCGCCGGCTCGTAGGAGGCGCTGTGCACCAGCAGCAGCGAGGCGACGACCAGCGCGAGGTACAGCAGCGAGAACGCCTTGAGACTGCGGGCGCTGCGCCGATGACTAACTCTACCGTTCACGTTCGGAGTATCATACGCACATAAACGCGCCCACGCTACCGGAGGCAGAATCGTGCTAGATAGGGGCAACGACGCCGACAACCCTTACGCGGCGATGGAAGGTTATAGCGTCTACGACGCTTCGGGGGCCGAGGTCGGGCGGGTCGAAGACACGATCTACGACGCCCCAAGCGACGTTCTAAAGTACGTCGTTGTGGCAGGCCGCCCCATCCCCGCCGAGGTGGTCCAGGTGGATCCCGACGCGGAGCGCGTCTCCTTACCCTTCGACCGCGCGACCGTCGAGACCGCCCCGAAGATGCAGCCCCTCTCGGGCGAGTTCGACGCGGCCGTCCACGAGCACTACGGTATACAGACCTAGTCCCGTCACGAATGGCGCGAGCCCTTACTATTCCGGGCGCGTCATCCCCGCTCTCTAGGATCTATCCTCGACGTACGCGAAGCCTCCAGGGACGCGCACGACGCGTATCCCGGCGTCTGGATGCTCTCTGTCGCTCCGGCGCGTGAGGAGAAGCGTAACCCTCCCCGGCAGCCTGGGCCGGCGGGGAGGGTCTCGGGAGATGATGTCGGGGTGGTAAGATCGCCCCGGCATGGTACGCGTGGGGTTGATGGCGCTTCTGTTGCTCGTCGCCGGCTGCTCCGCCGGCGATGGATCCGAGCCCTCCGAGACCACCGGCGCCTCCGAGGAGCTGCAGGTAATGCGCATATCCTCCGAGGAACCGGGGCAGGGGTCGCAACGCCCGCGGGCGGTCGTTGCTCCTTCCGCAAGCGCCCTGTCGGAGGCCATCGGCGCGAACGTCCCCGAATCAGGGAGCGGGACGTACCTCGCGGCTTACTGGGGCGAGAAGCCGACTGGCGGGTACTCGATGTCCGTGCGGTCAGCGCGCCTCGAAGGGGACAGGGTCACGGTCCGGCTCTCCTTGAAGGAGCCGCCGCGCGACGCGATCCTGACCCAGGCCCTCACCTACCCCTACGCCGTGGCGGTGATCCGGGACCTGAGCCCTGAAGGCAAAGCGTTCACCTTCGCAGACGAGAGAGGCCGCGAGCTCGACTGGCCGGTCCGGCGCGCGGGCGGATAGGAGCTCTTGGGGCGGGGGGCGCCCGCGCGTATAATCCCCGCGTGGCCGAGAGTGTGGACGTGCGGGGCAGGATCGAGGATCTGCGCGAGCAGGTACGCTACCACAACCGCCGCTACCACATAGAGGACGCGCCGGAGATCTCCGACGCCGAGTACGACGCGCTCTACGCGGAGCTGGAGGCCCTCGAGGCCGAGCACCCCGAGCTCGCCACCCCCGACTCCCCTACCCAGAGGGTTGGCGGCGAGCCGCTCGAAGGGTTCGAGGAGGTCCGCCACGCCGTCCCGATGCTATCTCTAGCCAACGCCCGCAAGACCGAGGACCTGAGCGAGTGGGACGCCCGCGTCAGGCGGCTTCTCGGGCCGGATGAGGAGCCCCGCTACGTCACCGAGCTCAAGATAGATGGGCTCGCGGTCTCGCTTCGCTACGAGAACGGGCGGTTCGTGCGGGGCGCGACGCGCGGCAACGGGATGGTCGGCGAGGACGTGACCCAGAACATGCGGACCGTGCGGGCCATACCCGACCGGCTCGACGATGAGCCGCCCGATGTGCTCGAGCCGCGGGGCGAGGTATTCATGCGGCTCGCGGACTTCGAGAAGCTCAACCGGCGGCAGGAGGCCGAGGGGAAGCCCACCTTCGCCAACCCGCGCAACGCCGCAGCCGGGTCCATCCGGCAGCTGGACTCCAGGATCACGGCCTCGCGGCCTCTGACCATCTTCCTCTACGGCGTCGGCGAGGGCGGCGAAGCGTACGAGAGCCACTCCGCCATGCTCGACGCTCTGAAGAGCTACGGGTTGAGGGTCAACCCTTACCGGGTGCACGACTCCATAGAGACCGTCATCGAGGAGTGCGAGCGCCGTGCCGCCGAGCGGGAGTCGCTCCCGTACCAGATCGACGGCGTCGTAGTGAAGGTGGACTCGCGCGAGCAGCAGCGCGCTCTAGGAACGGTAGCGAGGGCCCCACGCTGGGCCATAGCGTACAAGTTCGAGCCGCTCGCGGGCCGAACGAAGCTCCTAGACGTTATCGTCAACGTCGGGCGCACCGGGGCTCTCACGCCGCAGGCGCTGCTAGAGCCGGTCAACATCGGCGGGGTGACCATCTCACGCGCCACGCTGCACAACGAGGACTACATAAAGGAGAAGGGGATCCTCATCGGCGACACCGTCGTCGTCGAGCGGGCGGGGGACGTGATCCCGCAGGTCGTCCGCCCCGTCACCGAAGACCGCGACGGCGACGAAAGGGTCTTCGAGATGCCTACGCATTGCCCCGTCTGCGGGGAGCCGGTCTCGCGACCGGAGGGCGAGGCCGTCACGCGCTGCGTCAACGCCCGATGCCCGGCGCAGGCGCTCGAGCACATCATCCACTGGGCCTCCAAGGGGGCGATGGACATAGAGGGGCTCGGGGAGAAGGTCGCCACCCGCTTCTTCGACCTCGGCCTCATAAAGGACCCCGCGGACATATACCATCTGGAGGCCGAGCAGATCTCCCCCCTCGAAGGTTTCGGCGAGAAGAGCGCGGAGAACCTGGTGAGGGCCATCGAGAGGAGCAAGGAGCAGCCCTTCCCGCGCGTTTTGTTCGCGCTCGGCATCCGGCACGTCGGGTCGGTGACGGCGGAGCTCATAGCCGAACGCTTCAGCGGCGAGGACCTCTTGCGCGGGGTGAGCGTGGAGCAGCTCGTCGAGATCAACGGCATAGGGGGGGTCGTCGCAAGGGCGGTGGTCGAGTACTTCGCCCTGGAAGATAACAGGGATCTGGTGGAGCGCCTCATGCGGGTCGGCCTGTACTTCGAGAGGGTAAGAACAAAGCCCTCCGACGGCCCGCTCACGGGCAAACGGATGGTCATTACCGGCACCTTGAGCCGGCCGCGCGGCGAGTACGTCGAGCGGCTCGAGGCCGCTGGCGGTACCTTCACCTCGTCGGTCAGCAAGAACACCGATTACGTGCTCGCCGGCGAGGAGGCGGGATCGAAGCTGGACCGTGCCCGTGAGCTGGGCGTACCGGTCATCGACGAGGCGGGATTCGAGGAGCTGGTCTCCTAGGCCTTGTTCTTCTTCACCGGCTTCGAGAGGTAGAGAAGCCAGGCCGATGGGGGCCCCAGGGCGAAGATCGCGTGGTAGCTCGCGAGGCGCCAGATCAGGAGGGCGGCCGCTGCCCCGCCGCTCGCGCCCACGCTCAGTCCAAGCGCCGCCTCCATGAAGCCGGATCCCCCCGGCGTCGGGAAGAGGTGCGCGACCAGGGTGACGCTGGTCAGGATCGCGAGGTTGGCGAGCAGACCGGTCTCGACACCGTATAGCTCCAGCAGCAGCCAGAAGAGGACGAAGCCGCTGAACCAGCCCGCCGCTACCACCACGTTAATCATAAGCCAGGTCGAGAGGGCCATGTTCTTGAAGGCTATGGCGCTGCGGTAGTAGTCACGCGCCATCCCGCGTAGCCGCGGCGCGAACCGGTCCAGAGACGGCCACCTGGAGACCGAAAGGATCAGGCGCACGACCGGGCGCGGGTAGCGGGTCAGGATGACGGCACCGACGATAGCCAGGGCGGCGATCGCGAAGGCCGCGAACTCGGGGCCGGGGGGGAGACGGAGGGTGTCGGAGTAGATCAGGTACCCGAGGCTCAGGGGCACCGCCCAGGCGAAGAAGATCATGTCGAAGATGAAGACCTGGATGGCGACGCCGACGCCTTTCCCGAACGGCACGCCGAGGCGCCTGAGCGCGAGGGCGACGGCCGGGCCGACGGCGACGTTGCCGGGGGTCACGGAGGCCACGAACATGGAGGTGAGGTGCACGAGAATGGCGGAGCGAAAAGGCAACGCTATCTTCTGGTTGCGGCACAGAAGCCAGATCCTCGCCGGGTCCATGACGAACCACTCCGCGATGAACGCGAGCACGCAGAGCGCCGCGATCAGGAGGCTCGGGTCGCGCACCCTGTAGGTTTCGATCCTGAAGATCTCAGCCCCCGCCACCAGGTAGAGACCCGCAAAGCCGAGCGCGAGCCCAAGCACGAAGACGACGACCGCGCGTAGCATCCCGCTCCGGCTCTCGCCGGGCCCTCTAGGTGCCATCTTCGCCGAACTCGGCATAGCGGACGACGTAGTGGGCGAGCCGTTCGCTCGCGGCGGCCGGCTCCAGCTCGCGACACCTCCGGGCGACCTCTTCCAGCAGCGCCGGGTCGAGGGCATAGCGCCGCACCTCCTGCAGGAGCTCTTGGGGGGTCCTCACGTAGCGTCCGAGACCCCTCTCCTCGACGAGCCTGGCGACGCCGACCTCGTTGAGCCCCGCGTAGCCGGTGACGAGCGCGGGACGCCCGACCACTACCGCTTCGTAGACCGAGGCCGGCCCAGCCTTGCCGACGAAGACGTCGCTCGCGGCCAGGTAGGTGGCCATGTCCTCGACGTAACCTTCGATCCTGAGCGCGTTCTTGCCCGTCTCGAGCGTCCGCAGCTCCTGTTTCAGTTGCTCGTTCCGGCCTGCTATGACCACCACCTGCAACGGGACGTCCGAGCCGAGCAAAGTCTGGACCATCTCGGGCTGGTTCCTCCCCACCCCCTCGCCGCCGGAAGAGACCAGGCAGGTGAAGCGGTCCTCGAGCCCCAGGCGCGCGCGGGCCTCGCGCTTCGCGGGCGCGTTCAGGAAAGCCTGGCGGACCGGGTAGCCGAAGCCGACGAACGAGAGCCTGCTCTCGGGCACGCCGAAGCGCATCAGGTCGCGTCGGGCCTCATCGGAGGGGACGACGATGCGGTCGGCGCGCGGGTCGGCCCAGTAGGAGCAGATGCCGACCAGCTCGTTGGCGAAGCTGAGCACGGGAACCTCGAGGCCGCCGATGCGCTTGGCCTCGGCCAGGCCGGCGGTCATGAGGCCGTGGTTGGAGAAGATGAGCTGCGGGGGATCACGTCTCAGGTCATCTGCCGCGGCGCGTGCGAAGCCCCGCACGAGGCGCCGCTGGATGGCGACGGTCGTTCGCGGGAAGGCATCCATGACGCGCTGGCTAGTCCGCGCCAGGATCGGGTAGCGCAGCATGAAGCGCCAGATGTCCTTGTGCAGCCTGTCGAGGTCGGCGACTTTCTTGACGCCGACCTCCTTCATGTAGTCCGAGACGCGCAGCTCGAACCGGCCGGGATAATGGTGCTCTATGGCCTCGGCCATGGCGCGCGCGACCGCCACGTGCCCGCCCCCGGCGGCGATGGTGGCGAAGAGGATCCGGGGTCTGCGCTCGCCCGCGTTCATCGGGTTTTCATACTAAGCCACCCCGCCTGCCTGTACCAAGTAGCGGTGCGCTCCAGGCCCTCCAATAGCGTGACCCTCGCCCCCCACCCGAGCGCCTTCTCGGTCCTCGACACGTCGCAGGTCCAGGCGTTTAGCGCCAGGTCTCGCGCCCGGCGCTCGTCGAAGAGCGGGACCGCCGAGAACGGCCTCGCCGACCGCTCCGCAGCCCGCCCCGCCAGCACGAAGGCGGCCGCGGGCAGACGCACGGCACGCACGGGACGCCTGAAGACCTTCCGGAGCCCGGCGACCACGTCCGGCCAGCCGTAGCGTCTGTTCTCGGCCACCGGGAAGGGACCGAAGCCGGCCGGCTCGCGCGCCGCCGCGAGGACGGCCCGGGCGACGTCCTCCGCGTAGACCGGCTGCAGGGGGGCGGCGCCAGAGGGGACCGGCAGCCAGCCGGCACGGGCGAGCCTGAACAGCGGCAGGAGGTCGGTGTCTCTGGGGCCGTAGACGGCCGCCGGGCGCAGCACGACGGTCTCCATCCGGCCGTCCAGGGAGCGGAGGTGCCTCTCGGCCTCGAGCTTGCTCCACCCGTAGTCGCTCGCGGGGTGGCCGCGACCGTCCGGGCCGCGGGCGGCGAGGCTGCTTACCAAGACGAAGCGCCGCACCCCCGCCCGGAACGCGGCGACGGCGAGCCTCCTTGCGCCACCAGCATTGACCGCGTAGTAGTCCCCCGCGCGCTTCGCCCTGGTTATCCCCGCCGCGTGGACGACGGTGTCCACGTTCCGCACCGCCCTGGAGGTGTTCTCCGGATCACCGCTTACGTCGAGGGGGACGTGCTCCGCGTAGAGGTCGGAGATCCAGCGCGGATCGCTCGAGGCGCGCGCGCCGATGCGCACCTCGTAGCCGGCTTCTACGAAGGCCTGCGCGACGTGGCTGCCGACGAAGCCCGTCGCGCCGGTGATGAGCACCCGCTCGGGCACGGTCTACAGATCTTTCTCGTAGATCCGGTACGTCTTGTAGTGCTTCGCGCCGCCAGCCTCGATGACGTGGTTCATCGCCCGGTTGTCCTCCAGCGTCCACGACGCCTCGCAGGCCCTGTAGCCTTTGGCCATCGCGCGTCCGTAGAGCTCGTGGATCATCAGCAGCTCCAAGCCCTTGTTGCGGTGCTCGGGGGCGATGCCGAGGATGGGCAAGCGCACCCGGTCCATGATCCTGTTGCGCCTCAGCAGGTGGAAGACGCCGAACGGGAGCAGCCGCCCGCGCATCTTCTTGAAGACCTGGTTGGCATCGGGGATCAGGACGGTTATGCCCGCAAGCTCCCCGTCCACCTCGGCGAGCGCGACAAGCTCGGGGTCCAGGATCATCTTGAACTCTCTGGCGAGCTGGTCGAACTCGGCCTCGGTGTACCTCACGAAGCCCCAGTTCCTCACCCACGCCCTGTTGTAGAGGTCCTTGACGCGGGCGAGCTCCTCGTCCCAGCGCTTCATCTCCACGGAGCGGACAACCAGCGCCTTGTTCCGTTTACGGACCCTCTCCGCGAGGCGCCCGATCTTCTTTACCTCCCAGTCGTGCTCGAAGGTCCAGGCGTACAGGTCCTTGACCTTGCGGTAGCCCGCCGCCTCGACGTAGCGCGGGTACTCTGGCGGGTTGTACGGCATCATCACGTAGGGGTCAGAGTCGAAGGCGTCGATGAGCATCCCAGCGCTGTGGTTCATGGACGGGTTGACCGGCCCGCGCACGGCCTCCCGTCCGAGCTCGCGCGCCCGCCCTTCGACGCGGGCGAACAGGGCTCCGGCGGCCTCCTCGTCCTTCGCCTCGAAGAAGCCGAAAAAGAGCAGGTTGTCGCCGTGGGTCTCGTTGTGGTTGTCGTCGTCTATGACGGCGACGCGCCCGACGACCTCACCTCCTCGCTCAGCGACAAAGAGGTTCATCCGCGCGTGCTCGAAAAAGGGGTTCTTACGCGGGTCGAACTGCTCCCGCTCGACCATGAGCAGCGGCGGGACCCAGTGAGGGTCGTCGCGGTACCTAATGAACGGGTACCGGATAAAGCACCATATATCGGCGCGGGACCCGGCTGCCCGGACTTCCGTGGTTCCCACGCCGCTCGAAAAGACCTTCCCTAGCCGATCACGCCCAGGCCATTGCCGACGGCGGCGAAGGCTTCGAGCAGGCGCCCGATCTGCTCCGGGGTGTGGTTGGCGTTGACGCTGGTGCGGATGATGCTCTGCCCGGCGGGCACGCCGGGGGGCAGCGCGGGGGTCGTGAAGATACCCGCTTCCCACAGTCCCTTCCAGAACATCACGGTAAGCTCGTCCGGCCCTATAAGGACCGGCACGATCTGGGTCTGCGACCCTAGAGTGTCGAAGCCGAGCGCGGAGATGCCTTCCCGCAACTGCTCGGCGTTGCGGGCGAGCCTCTCGCGGTGCTCGGGCTCGGTCTCCATGATCTCGAGCGCCTGGAGTGCGACCGCGACCTGCATCGCGGGGAGCGCCGCGGTGAAGATAAACGGACGCCCGTGGTGCTTGACGTAGTTGATGACCGACCTCGGGCCCGTCACGAACCCGCCCACGGAGGCGAAGGACTTGGAGAAGGTCCCGATGACGAGGTCTACCTCGTCCTCGAGGCCGAAGTGCTCGGGAGTGCCCCGACCACTCTCGCCGAGCACGCCTGTCGCGTGCGCGTCATCCACCACGACACGCGCCCCATAGCGGCGCGCCAACTCCACGATCTCCGGCAGATCGGCGATGTGGCCGCTCATCGAGAAGACGCCGTCGGTGACGATCATGCGCCCGCCAGCCTTGCCCGCGTCCCTGGCGAGTAGCCGTTCCAGGTCATCGAGGTCGTTGTGCCGATACTTGCGCAGCGTCCCGAAGGAGAGCCTTGCACCATCGTAGAGGCTGGCGTGGTTCTCGCGGTCGAGGTAGAGGATGTCCTGGCGGCCGGTCAGGGCGCTCAGGACCGCCAGCATGCCGAGGAAGCCCGTGCTGAAGGTCAGCGCGGCCTCGTCCCTAAAGAACCCGGCCAGGCGCCGCTCCAGCTCCTCGTGCAGCTCGAGCGTGCCGGTAAGGTAGCGAGAACCGGTGCAGCTCGTCCCGTAGCGGTCGAAGACTGCGGTGGCCGCCTTCTCCAGACGCGGGTCCTGGGTCAGCCCGAGGTAGTCGTTCGAGCCAGTAATGATCATCTTTCGCCCGTCCACCTTGACGGTGCCGCCGTGCTGCTCGGAGATAGGCTTGAAGTAGGGGTAGATCCCGGCCTCAATCGCCTCGTCGGCGCGGGTGAAGCCGAAGGCTTTGCCGAAGATGTCGTCGGTGCGGACCGGGATCCCCTCCGGCGCGAGACCTTTCATGGTGTGGTTAAGGTTCGTGTGATCCGACAAGCCAGCCCTCCACAAAGCTAGACAGAAGTCTCATAAAGGCTACCCGAGGTGTGCGTCACCACAAAACTATAGAACACGTATCAATAAGATACTAGGAAGCGACTGATCTTAGCTCCAGCGCGGCGTTATGACGTCGTCCACCTGCAAGAACAGGAAGTGGTCGAAGTAGTAGTGGATGAGGAGCGCCGAGAGCACCACGGAGTAGAACGCGAAGTAATGCTGCTCGGAGAAGTTCCCCCCGAAGGTCCCGAGCGCCACGTTCGCGCCGAGGACGAGCAGATAGGCCACCGCCGCACCGAGAGTGAACAGGAAGCACATCCAGTATAGCCGCCGCCCGCTGCTCGAGACGCGCGCGACGTACTGCGACCCGATGAGGCCCCGCTCCGACCTGACCTGGTTCAGGTAGAGCACGACCGCGAGGTACTGGAATGAGTGCCAGGTGTTGAGGCCCTGGAAGGCGACGTCGAGGTTCGGCAGCGCCGGCGTGACGAAGAAGAGCATCGCCGCGAGGCTCATGTGCAGCGTCTTCGGGATGTGCAGGAGCCCGGCCCTCCACTCCCAGACAGTCTTGACTATGAAGGCGATCAGGAAGAAGAAGAAGCCGGCGGCGGCGAGTGGCCCGAGCCACTCGAACTTGAGGAATTCGGGGAAGAGGAGCGCGCGTCCGCCGGTCTCGAAGCCGTGGCTCGAGAGGTTGTGGCCGAAGATCACGAGCGGCGCCCCTGTGAACTTGAAGGTGGCTATGGGGTAGAGGCTGGTCATGAGGAGCCCGTAGTCTATGACCCTAGAGACGAGCTGCCAGCGGGCGAGATTAGGGGTGTGGCCCCGCGGGTCCTTGAAGCGGTAGGAGTCGGCGATGTAGGCGGCCTGGTGGATCACGTGCACCGAGGCCCAGAAGAAGAAGATGGTCACGAGAAGGGTCAGGTTGATGATCGCGAGCGAGACGACGATGACCGGCATCAGGAGCGCCCCCCACGTGTAGCGCCGGTAGCGCTCCCTGAAGTGCGGCTCCATGAACGTCATGGTGTAGGTGGCGAACAGGTGCGGCCCGCCGATAAAGGCCGTGACTACGAGGTCCACGACGACGTTCGAGAACCCGCCGAGCTGGGAGAAGAGGTGAGGCACTATGAGAAGCACGCTCGAGAAGATGATGAACGCCAGGTCGTAGAAGGGCGAGACCAGCCACATATCCTTGGAGGAGATCCTCGGCGCAGCGACAGGCAGGGTAGTCAAGGCGATAACCGTCCTCGAGAATGGGTCGAGCTGTCTAGACTCGTACCTTTCACGTCACACATCCGACCTCATTCTATAAACGCCCCCCGCGCCCTTGCAAGGACTTCGAGCGGCGGTGTCTAGTACAGTTGTCCCGTGGACGCAAAAGCCAAGCACGTGGTCATAGTCGGCGGGCCGGAGGCAGAAGATGAGCTGCTCGCGATCGTGCTCGATGGATCCGAGGAAGCGATACCGCTCTTCGACTCGGTAGAGGAAGCCGAGGAATTCTTGGCCTCGATCGGCGAGTACGGCGAGGACTGGCGCGCCCACGAGGTCTCGGGCGGGGAGCTCATCTCACTCCTCGAGTACCAGGGCGAGGAAGTCGAGTACGTGGCTCTGAGCCCCCCGCCCGAGAAGCTCGAGGGCGGGATGGAGGTCCAGCTCCTCTACCGTGAGATCCTCTTAGATCTCCTGCGCCGCCAGACTACTGAGGAGGAGCCCTCAGAGCGCAAGGGGCTCTGGCGACGGCTCTTTGGCAGCTAGTCAGCACGCGCTCTTCGAGGGCTTTCAGCATGTCGGTTTTCTGTTGCCGCTGGCTGGCGGTCGTGCTCGACGCAGACGCGTTTCGGTTCACAGATCCGGTCGTTCCGAGTAATGCTCCAGGGCACGGGGCTTCTCGAAGTTGAGCGTGAAGGCCGGGAAACCGCCGAAGCGCCTCACGAGCCGGAAGCCTGCGGCCTCTATGTCGCGCCGGATCCTGGCGGGTCGCCTGTGATCCGGGTCGCCGAAGATCTCGGTCAAGGAGAGCACGCCGCCGGGTTTTAGCGCCCGGTAGAGCTCTCGCGCGGCAGCCCGGCGGTCGCGCACCTCGCCGAAGACCATGGCGAGCAGGACCCGGTCGAACCCTGCCTCGTCTAGTACGCCCTCGCCGAGTACGGCCTGCACGGGCCGGACGTTCGAGATGCTCTGTGCCTCAAGCCGCCCCTGCAGCTTCCTGAGCATCTCGCGCTGGCCGTCGAGGGCTACGACCTCCCCCTCCGGTCCCACGGCCTCTGCCAGAGGGATGGTCAGGCGCCCGGGACCGCAACCCGCGTCGAGGACGCGCGTGCCGGGTACGAGTTCGAGGCGGCGGATCAGACGCCCCGGACC
>JARDZQ010000340.1 GCA_029240775.1 Rubrobacteraceae bacterium
CGCTTATACGGCCTGCGAGCTGAACCGCTCGCCGAGGTGGACGCTTGGCTGGCACCCTACCGACGGTTCTGGGCAGACCGGCTGGACGCTCTCGAACTACACCTCGAGAAGGAGGAGGAGGAGTAGGCAATGGAAGGAACCGTGCAAGAGATCGACGGGAAATTCGTGCTGCGTTTCGAGCGCCGCCTAGAATACGCCATCGGGAAGGTTTGGGCGGCGCTCACCGAGCCTGATCGGCTCGCCGAGTGGCTGGCTGAAGCCAATCTCGATCTCGTCGAGGGTGGGAGCGTCGAGCTGCGTTGGCAGAACACCGATGAACACGGCAACACGGCAGTAGCGCACGGCACGATAACGCGCCTGGAGACGCTACGGCTGCTGGAGATCGATACCGACATCCATGGCCTGCTACGCTGGGAGCTGCGCAAGGACAGGAATGGATGCGTGTTGACGTTCACCAATGTGACCCCCGCGCCCGAGGACATGCGCGCCATTGTGCTCGCCGGCTGGCACATCCATCTCGACCACCTCGCCGACGCCCTCACCGGCTACCCGGTCAACTGGCCGACTTGGACACGCCATTACTGGCACCGCTGGGAGGAATTGCGAGCCGGTTACGCCAAAGAGGTAGGGCAAGGAGAACACCGAACAGCCTCATGAGCTGACGCAAGAGAGCGGGACGGGGTACCGCAGCTCTGACCCTTCCTCTTGCCCTGATCCACCGAAGTGAGTGGGGAAACCTCGCCAAGGCGAATTACGCAAAGGCGGTCAGTGAGCTAGCTATTTTATTAGTCGGTTCACGATCTCGTGCATGGCCACGTCACCGACGGTTAGCTCAGCGATCTGACGGAAATCTGTGAGTGCAACCGACAGGCACTGTTGGCTCCCAGCGCGAAGTCGCTTGGCGCGAAGGTATGCGATTGTAAGAAGTCCAGCACCAAGCGGTACACTTGCGGGCGCAGCAGCTCCGTCAGCTCCTAAACATGTGCAGCCCGCCCCGATCAGCAAGCGTGCACGTAGCCGGTAGTTTGGTCCAAGCCGTAGGAGGCTGCAGCGTTGCGCTCCTGGCTCTCCAGCACCGCGTAGGCATAGTTGAGCATCGCGTTCGCCGGGTAGCGTGGCGGTTGCGGCCGCTCACCATCGGCAATCTCACCCCGGCATGACGTCACTCAGGTGAGATCAGCTTATGTCGCTGTTCTTTTTGCTAGGCACTCGCCAACTGCAACAGGTCTGCGACGCCTCCGGTCAGCAGGATGCGGGAGTGAGGTTACGAGGGCGCCCCGCGTCAAAACTTGGTAATGGGCGCTGGGCTTGTTCAGCAGAAACTCTCAAGGGTGCCGCCAATGAAGTAGGAGACCCTCTCAGTAGGGCTGCACACCCGCGTGAGGAGCCTTACCCTAGGGGATACCCCCTCCTATCAAGCGCACCTCCATGATGCCGTATGCCGCTGGGATGATCTCCACGGTGCCGCCATCCACTACTCGCGTAGTACAGCCCTCCACATGGCTACCGGATGATACCGTGTCTCCATCTTAAGGTCTGATCTTTGACTTATGTCGTAGTCGAGAGAGAACCGCATAACCCGTAGAAGCGGTAGATAAGTATGCAGTACGGTGGATGGCTACGACACCGTATTCTCATGCAGGTTCTTCTAGACCACATCCCACGCCTACTTCCTTCAACAACCCATTATTGAGAGATGAAGGTGAATGCCAGTTCCGGCTCAACGTTCCCAGAAAGGCGGATCGAACACCTTATTGGCCCATGCCCGTGTGTACTCAGGCCACAACATCGTGTAGTGGGTCGCCCCCTCGACGAGAGCATCCGAGCGAAGGTCCAGAACCCCGGCTATCGCGTCCCTTGTGTCGTCGGAGACGAGAGGGTCGCTGCCGGGGAAGAAGCCCTGAGAAGCGCGCACGAGCGCCACCGGGCAACTTACGTTGTGCAGCTCCTCCAGGGTTGGGGCTTCGGAGGAGACGGAGCGGGAGTCCTCTTCGGCAGCAGCGCGCGACGCTTTGGGCCGGTACCCGCCCTCGACCTTCTCGAGATCGTAGAGGTAGTAGTCGGCGAGGTCGGGCGGCAGGTCGTCGAGCGTCAAGCCCCGGTCGGGGAACCAGAAGTCCAGGTAAGCTTCCGGGCTCTCGAAGGTCATGTCGAGGCGACGGAAGGCCCGCTCGAGGCCCTCCTCGATGGCCGCAGCCTCCCCCTTTTGCTCCTCGGACATCTCTTCGGGGTCGACTTCGACGCGGGGCCAGCCGCTGTCGAGGAGGACGATGGCGCGAACGCGGTCCGGGTACGAGAGAGCAGTCATGAGGGCGACGAAGCCGCCCATGGAGTGACCGCAGATCACGGCGCCTTGCAGCCCGAGGTGGTCGAGGATTCGGACCACCTCGCGCGCGTGGGCCTCGAGCCCGTACCCCGATTCCGGCTTCTCCGAGTCTCCACGGCCCCGTAGGTCGACGCCGACGAGGGAACGCGACGGAGCCAGGGTCCTTGCCAGAGCGCTAAAGGCGCGGTGCTGGGCGGTGATGCCGTGAAGGCAGATCAGGGGCCCGGGACCATCCCCGGAGTGCCAGATCGCCAGCTCGACCTCCCCGGACACCCTCTCAGCTACCCAGACGCTCTTTTCCACAGGGCGCATTATACTGCCCTGATCATGGACTACTTCGAGAACGTAATCGACGCCGTAGGAAACACGCCGCTGGTCCGGCTCGCGCGTATCGAGCGGGGCGAGGGCATCCGCACCCGCCTGCTGGCCAAAATCGAGTACCTCAACCCCGGCGGGTCCGTAAAAGACCGTCCCGCCGTGAAGATGATCGAGGTCGCCGAGAAGGAGGGGCTCCTGAAGCCGGGCGGGACCATTGTCGAACCGACGAGCGGGAACACGGGGGCCGGCCTCGCGCTCGCGGCGGCGGTCAAGGGCTACCGCTGCATCTGCGTGATGCCGGACAAGACGAGCAAGGATAAACAGGATTTCCTGAAAGCTTTGGGCGCCGAGGTGGTCGTGACCCCGACCCTGGCGCCGGATGACGCCGAGAGCTACTACGCGGTCGCCGAGAGGCTGGCAGGTGAGATACCGGGCGGGTTCAAGCCGGGCCAGTACGAGAACCCGGCGAACGCTCTGGCCCATTACGAGACGACGGGGCCAGAGGTGTGGGAGCAGACCGGAGGGCGCATCACCCACTTCGTCGCCGGCATGGGCACTTGCGGGACCATTACAGGGACGGGGCGCTACTTGAAAGAGCAGAACCCGGAGGTGAAGATCGTCGGCGCCGACCCCGAGGGCTCCATCTTCTCCGACCCTAACGATGTCCACCAGTACGCGGTCGAGGGTGTCGGGGAGGACTTCTACCCTGGCAACTACGACCCCGACGTGGTGGACGAGGTGATTCAGGTGGACGACCGCGAGTCTTTCTTGATGACGAGACGTCTCATGCGCGAGGAGGGCCTCTTTGTCGGCGGCTCGTGCGGGATGGCGGTCGTCGCCGCGGTCAGGGCGGC
>JARDZQ010000341.1 GCA_029240775.1 Rubrobacteraceae bacterium
ACAGTCCGCTCGTAAGCTGCAGCACCGGCTCGGTTCCGGTATTCAGGACCGCGTGCCCGAGTGGCCGGACGATACCGGGCCACACACCGCCACCGGCCACGAAGCCGCCTCCCACCCATGACAGAATCAACGGCGGTAGGGCGAGCACCGCTGCAAGCTGACGACGCGTCACGCGTTTGAGGACCTCTCCCACAACTCCCGCCGCATAGAAGATCGAGGCTTCGAAGAGCGCGAGCTGGACCGTCGCATATGGGGTAGCTCCTGCCGCGTAGACGAGGGGCACGAACAACGTCAGGCTCAAGATCGAGACGACGAAGCAACAGATGGTGAAGGGTATCCCGATGGTGCTCAAGAACAGCTCCAGCCTCGAGAGCGGCGCGGCGCGGATCTGGGCGTCCAGCGACCTGTCGAGCGAGGACACGTGCTGCACGTTGAAGCCCGGGATCGCGAAAACGACGCCCACCGCGAGCATCACCGCCGTCGAAGCACCGTCGCTCGAAGCGACCAGGATCGCCGCTCCCTGCCAGCCCGCCCACGCCAGACCGACGATGAGCGCGGCGGGGGCGAGGACGACCAGGAGTAAGAGCAGCGGGTTGGTCCGGGCCACCGGTCGCAGCCGCCGCGTCAGACATAACGCGTTAGCGCGAAAAAGCGTCCAAGCGCCGCTCGAAATCATCTATCCGCCTCTCCATACCGGTCACCGCCAGGAACGTCTCTTCGATGCTGCTCACGCGGTAGCGCTCGCGCAGGCATGCAGGGCTTCCGTCCGCAACGAGCCGACCGTCGTGGATGAGAAACAGATGGTCGCAAACGTGTTCGGCGAAGGTGAGGTCCTGGGTCGCAAGCAAGACGGCGGAACCGGCGGTGCCGATGTGCCTTACGAGACGGCGCAGAACCACTACCCCTTCGGGATCCAGACCCACCGTCGGTTCGTCGATCAGGATCGTCGGTACATCCAGAGACAGAGCGGCGGTCGTAGCGACCTTGCGGCGGATGCCATGGGACAGCACGCCCAGGCTGTCCTCTGCGTGCTCCAGCAGCCCGAAGGCCTCGAGCATGATCCCCGCCCGCTCCTCATAGCGGGCGTGCGGCTGGCGGTAGAGGTTCCGGTAGAGCTCCAGGTACTCGCGTACGGTGAGCTGCTCGAAGCCGCTGTGGGTATCGGGCACGAAGCCGAGGTTGCGCTTAGCATCGAGGGGGAAAGCCCCGGTATCGTAGCCCGAGACGCTTATACTCCCCTCGTCGGGTGTCGTGAGACCGGCGATCAGACGCAAGGTGGTAGTCTTGCCACATCCGTTCGGCCCGACGAGACCCGCTACTATCCCCGGCCCGACCGTCAGGGAGAGCCCGCTCACGACCGTCTTGTCTCCGTAACGCTTCGTCGCGCCGCTGATCCGGAGCCCGCTCAAGAGCCGATCCCTATCCCGACGTCTGCGGCCCACGCGTCGACGCGCGGGCCGCAGACGCGTATTCGCGTTACCAACGCTACTACTTGTAGCACCTGACTATGAAACCCCTGGCCAGGCCGAACCTTATGACGGGATCTCCCCCTCTCCTGTTGCATTTGTGCGCCCAGTACAGCGCGATCGCGTAAGCAACGAAACCCAGAACGATGACCCAGGCAACGTAGGACTCTGTCTCGCGCTCGACGTGCTCGACCTCCGCGATGGGAGCCTCGTAGAGGTCCAGCGTCGTACGCTCCCTCACCTCGCCGAGAATCTCCGGGAAGAGGTCGGGGAGCAGAGACCCCGCCGCCTCTTCTGAAGAGAGACCCTCGAGAGGGGGATGAGCAACCATTTGCGTCAACCTGCCAACCTCCTTTTGTTCCAGACGACGGCTCGAAACGATAGGGTACGCCAGCAGGCAGGTTTTGTCAAGTTTATTGTACGTCGTACATTTTACATTACTCAAACTCTCATCCGCCGGTGTGCGGGCGTGTGATCCTGCGGCTTGCGGGTCGTAGGAGGTTTTGGGGGAGGGCCTGAGGTCTACGGGTGGTCGTGCAGTTCGCCGAGGTGTTGGATCATGTCGAGCACCATGTCCTTCTCGCGGTCGGAGAGGGTGAGGCTCTTGTTGAGGATCGCGCGCGCCCTCTGGTCGGCCAGCGCGCTTATCTCTTGCTCTCCGAGCAGCGCCGGCTTGTTGCCGGTCTCGAAGAAGTAGTAAGGATGAACGCCGAAGGCGTCGGCGAGGGCGATCACCTGGCTCAAAGTGGGGTTCTCGAGCGCGCCGGTCCTGATCCCCTCGACCTCCTCCTCCGTGAGGTCCCCGAGGCTCATGCGGGCCACGTCTGCGCTGGAGTACGGCTCGCCCGTGCGTTCGTTCTTGACTATCTGGAACAGGTGGTTCAGCCGGCCGGCGACGTCTCTTCCCCCCTTGCCTGGCTCGACCCGGACGGTGTCCCGCTCGCCTTCCGACTCCTCGAACCACGACTCGGGTGGGAAACCCATGGCCTTCGCTATGGCTCGCAGCTTGTCGAAACCGGGGTTCTCTATCTTCCCCTTGCGCATCATGCTCACGTACGAGCGCGTGACGACCCCGCCTGTGGCGTCCTGGAGCTGCTGGCCGTTCCAGCGCGTGCCGTCCGGACGACGGTACCTGTCCCGGAGCGACTCGAATTTCTGGGAGATCCTCATTCGCCAATCCCGCCTCTCGGCTTCACCGTTCAAGATAAGATACCACAGAATAGACCGTACAATCAACACTATTACCGAGGCGGGACGAGGGCTAGTTTCGAGTACAATCTTGCGGACGGGGTGGTGAATCTGGAGGTTGCAGCGATGGCGATAGAGATGACGGGGGGCGAGATCGTGAACGAGCGAGGCACGGTCGTAACCTTCCGGCAGAGGTGCGAGGAGTGCGGGTACGTCTTCAACTGGAACAAAACCACCATCGTCCCAGCCTTCAGTTCCCGCAAGGTGCGCCCGTTCACCTGCCCGGAGTGCGGCAACTACCAGGAGGTAGAGGTTCGTTATCTCTACAAGGGTCCGCGCAGAGAGTCCACCTAGCTTCGAGACTGCCATCCCTGTGGGCCAATACCGTCAGGCCCAGCATCTTGTAGACCCGGTTGCGCTCTTGAGGCTCCAACTCGTCCAGGTTGTCAGCAGCGATGCGCGAGTAGTGACTCGGAAGTCCGCATAGCCCTGCTCCATTCCCTGTCAGGTTCACCTCTGAGGACGATCAGAGAGAAAGTCACCGGCCTCGAGGTAGGGCCGGGACCAATCGCCTACTGGTCACGGCCCTTGCTTTGTTTGTTACTATCTTGGCGGGGCCGGCGCAATCTCGCTCACGATGCTGCCGGCCCTTCGATTTGTTTAACGGATCTTTTAGCGGTCCTTAACCACGGTTCTTCGTCCGGAGGTTAAGCTGGCTCTCAGCGGGCCGGATTAATGATGTCAACGCACCACTTTCCCTAGCGTGCACCCGGCCCTACTCCTGCTGCTTTATGTCAAAATCCTCATCTCTCTGAGAGGCTATTGATATACGCCGCTGTCATG
>JARDZQ010000342.1 GCA_029240775.1 Rubrobacteraceae bacterium
GATCTGGCCCCGGCGTACAGGCCGCTCCTGGGGCTGGCGAACGCGGTGAGGCGTGCGACCTTGCCCTGGACGGTGAACAGATCCGTCCGCACCCGGTCGTCCCCCGGACCTCCGATGTTGGGACCTCGGATCTCGAAGTAGTTCTGCTGGTTGCCGCTCGCGTCGGTCACGGGGCTGCCCACTATCTGGTGGGGCGCGGACGCGTCGCCGACGTGCCCCGCCGGCGGTCCATCCGAGGGCGCGCCTGAAGTGTCCCAGGTCAGCCAGGGCCCGACGCGGCCGTTGAGCGCGGCGGCGAAGTCCCCGCACGGCGCCTGGAGGCACCCCACGTCCTCCGTGAAGTCGATGCCTGGGTCTCCTCCCTCCACGTCGTTGAATGTCTCGGTCCCGTAGGGGTGGATGACCTTGTAGGTCGCTCCTGGCACCAGGTTGTCTGCGGTGATACGGATCCGGTTGAGGACGTACCGGGTTCCGGCGGTCTGGTTTTCGGGGTGGAGGAAGCCGCCCTGCGTCGTCAGGACCAGCGAGGCGTGCCCGCCGTCGTTGGTCGGGACCGTCGCAGCAGCGTACCAGTAGACGACGCGCTCGCCGGACGCCGGGCAGTTGGTCCCCGCGGAGCACGGCTCCAGACGCAACCCCTCCGTGTCCTCGAACCAGCTCGGGAACCCCGTATCCGGGTCGATAGGTCCGGACCGCGCCAGCTCCGCCTCCGCCTCGCTTGCGAACGCGGTCGCCCAGAGCGATAGGGCGAGCAGAAAGGCGAACAGCGCCGCCAGGGCTCTCCCTGTGCCAGTTTTGAGGTTGGCGCGTTCAACGGAGCCTGGCGAACTCTCGGCCTCCACTAGAACACCTTCTCATCACGCTCGGTTTGTCGACGCCTGTATTGTGCCGCCTGGCGGCTGGTTTCGCATGCTGCAAATGGATGATCTTTATCTAGTCCTTTCTGGCTAGTGTTGGCGGCGCGCATCTCCATTAGAGGGTTCTCAACCTCTCGCATCCGGCGCGGTGGGCAGGCTCAGGCGGAACAACGCGCCGCCCCCTTCCGCGTTCTCGGCCGTGAGGTCGCCGCCCTGGGCTCGGACGAGGCCGCGGGCGATGGAGAGGCCGAGGCCCGTGCTCCGAGCCGATTCGCTGCTGGTGTGGGCTGCTTCGCCCCGGTAGAAACGGTCGAAGACGCGACGGAGGTGCTCCGGAGGTATCCCGGGTCCCGAGTCTCTGACCTCCGTCTCGGCGCTTCCGTCCCGGTAGCGGCAGTTCACGGTAACGAGCCCTCCCTCAGGCGTGTGTCTCAGAGCGTTGTCCAGGAGAGCGGCCAGGACCTGGCCTGTCCGCTCCGCGTCGCCGCGCGCGGGGAGTTTGCCTGAGGTCTCGACCGCGAGGCGCACCCCCCGCGCGGCGGCTCGTTTCGCGAAGCGATCCGCCGTCTCCACGACGGCGTCCGCGAGGTTGAAAGGCTCGCGGGCCACGGCAAGTTCGCCGCTGTCGAGCCGCGCGAGGACGAGGAGATCCGAGAGTATCTCGTCCATGCGGTCGGTCTCCGAGAGCAGGTGCCCGAGGAACTCCTCATCGTCGCCGGTCTTGGGGGTGCGGGCCATCATCTCTGCATCGATCTTGATGAGCGTGAGGGGGGTCTTCAGCTCGTGGGAGGCATCCGCGACGAAGGCGCGTTGCTTGTCGAAAGCGTCGCTGATGGGGCGCATCGCTCTTCCGGATACGAAGAGCCCGCCGATGGTCGCGAGGACGAGCGCCAGGATCTCCGTGGGCACCAGCACGGAGATGAAACGGATTACGGCGTTATGGACCACCTCGCGCGGTTGGGCCACCTGGACGACGGCGACCACCGTCCCCGAGCGCTCGACAGGGAGGCTCACGAGCCGCACGGCTCCCTCCGGCCCCTGCACGGTCGCCGAGATCATCCTGCGCTCCTTGGCGGCCTGCCGTGCCAGAGATGCGTAAGGAAGACCGAGGGCCGAGCCCGTGGTGACTCGGGCCAGAGGACGTCCGTCGGGGCTGACCGCAGACCAGCCGAACTCGTCCGAACCCCCAGAGTAGGCGCCGCCGCTGGAGACGATGCTCCTCCTCTTCTCCGCTTCTTCTACTAACTGCTCGTCTTGCAGGTCGTTGACGGTATACCAGAAACCGAGCCCCACGGCGACGCCGAAGAGCACGAGGATGAGGGTGAGGATGCTCACGTACCCCAGGGCTATGCTCGCGCGGCTGCGCGCGAACATCAGGGGGTATCCCGGGACTCAAAGGCGTAGCCCACCCCGCGCACGGTCCGTATGAGGGACGGCTCACCGTCGCGGTCGAGCTTCTTGCGCAGGTGGGAGACGTAGAGATCCACCACGTTCGCGTAGACGTCGCTCGTTCCGCCCCAGACCGTGGCGAGCAGCGCGGAACGCGTGAAGACCTGGCCCGGACGTTTCGCCAGGGTAGCCAGCAGCGCGAACTCCTTCGCGGTAAGGTCCACGCGAACGTCGCCCGACCGGACGAGGTGGTGGATAGTGTCGAGCTCCACGTCGCCAGCCCTGATGACAGCGTCGACGGGCGCCCCGCGCGGGCGCCGCGTGAGCGCCCGCACGCGGGCGAGGAGCTCGGGCAGGGCGAACGGTTTCGTGAGGTAGTCGTCCGCCCCGGCGTCGAGGCCCTCCACCCTATCCTCTACCTGGCCGCGCGCCGTGAGCATCAACACGGGTATGCTCATGCCGGCCGCACGCAGCCTGCGTACGACCTGCAGACCGTCCAGGCCTGGGAGCATCCAGTCCACGATCACCAGGTCGAAGTCCTCCGCCAGGGCGCGCGCGAGACCGGTGCGACCGTCCCCGGCACTCTCGGCCGCGTATCCCTCCTCGCCGAGCACCCGGGCGATCGTCCGGGTGAGGTATGCTTCGTCCTCCACAAGCAAAATTCGTATCATCGCTACACCACGTCTGTAGTCTACCGTAACAGGAGGGGGCTTTTTCCTGTCGAAATCCTCACGATTCCGACAAGCTAAGGACAGACGTGAGGTCCAGACTTACCGGCAGGACGAGCACAGAGAGCCGGGCTCAGGAGTCTCCGGCAGGGTGCCGATAATCTCGCCCGCGAGCTCGTAGAGGTCAGGAGGACAGATGGTAGCGAGCGCAGCACCCACCCTGGTTCGGTCCGAGGTCCGAGGACGCGGCAGGCGCGCGACGGCTCGGGCCGCCGAGTCGTCCACCCTCTCTTCTTCGCGTATGGCCGAGCCAGAAGGACACCTCGTCGGAGGCGACGCGAGGCTGCGCGTCATGGTGGTCTTCGAGGACGATTACCGGTCTTACCGGGAGGCCATAGCGCACGCCCTCGAGATCCTCCGTCCGCACGCGGACGTAACCGTCGCCGGGCTCGACGCCCTCGATGCGGAGTTCAAGAGGATAGCCCCTGACCTGGTGATCTGCAGCCAGCCGAACGCCGGAGACGCTCGCGGTGCGCTGGTCTGGGTCGAGATTCCTTGCGATCCAACCCGGCCCAC
>JARDZQ010000343.1 GCA_029240775.1 Rubrobacteraceae bacterium
GGCCTTCGGGGTCATCTCGGCGGACGTGATCGACGCCTACACGGGCTACCGGAGCGGGCTCGAGGCCCTGGGCAATCTCTCGATCTCGGACTTCACCAATCCCGTCCGCATCGTGCTCGCGGTAGTTGGCGTCCTCGTGGCGCTCATCGCGTTGCTGCTCCTCCTGCGCGAGCTCACCTTCGGCCGGAGGGTCGCGAGGAGCACGGTCATGGACGACACGCCGGGCAAGGAGACGGTGATCACGGCGAGCGCCGTGAAGGCACTCGCCGAAGGCGCGGCCAGGGAGGCGGGTGCCGAGTCTCCCTCCGCCTCGCTGACCTCCAAGGATCGCGACTATCTGGTCTCGGTCGGCATAAGGGTGCCGCCCTCTGGCAACTACACCGAGCTGGCGACGCGCACCAGGGAGAACATCCGGAGGGTGCTCGGCGAGCAGGGCGTCCCCGTCCGAGACGTCGAAGTCACGGTACTAGGAACCGCCTCTTAGAGAAAGGAAGGGTAGATGGCCACCTGGACCAACAAGCAGTGGGGGGCCCTGATCGCGGGGCTTGTAGTCTTCCTGATCGCCCTCATCGGCGTCGGCGAGGCGGCCCTTGTGGTGGTATTCGCCATCATCGGGTACTTTATCGGCAAGTACCTGGACGGGGAGATAGACGCCGACGACCTGCGCGCCCGAGCACAGGGAAGAAGGTAACTCCCAAGCCGTAGAGCTCCCCTGATGCCCGGTCCCCCGGGCTGGACGAAACCCCGGCGGTGCGCTAGCTTTCTCTTGACGTGAGAAGGGGGTCGAGAAGCTATCTCCGGTCCGCCGGGAAGCGCCGCCGCAACCGGTGGTTGGTGGGCGCGATGGTTCTGATCTGTGTTCTTACCATGGGCTTCGCGTTGGTTGAGGCGCAACAAGCGGGGGTTTTGCCGGTGAAGGAGCCGACCACGGCGTCTGGTCCGCCGGTGATCGACGCTATCGGAGCCGGGAGCGCGGAGCGCCTGGGGACGAAAGCCGCCAACAGGGCTCCACGGACAGCGATGACGCCGCCGCCGGAGGAGAGCTGCGACGATCTGAGGGTGCTCGTGGACCGGTCGCACGCCCTGCCCCCCGATTACTATCCGGAAGACCTCGTTTCGCTGTGGGCCTACGGACTCCCCACGCTGGGAGGCGGAGAGATGCTGCTGCGGCGCGAGGCCGCCGAGCACCTGAGCCTCCTGGTCGAGGACGCCGCAGCGGACGGCGAGGAGCTGGTCGTCGCCTCGGCCTACCGGTCCTACGCGCACCAGCGGACCTCCCACGCCAGGCTGGCGAGCATCTACGGCACGGGCGCGGAGGCGATGAGCGCTACCCCGGGCCACAGCCAGCACCAGCTCGGCACGGCCGTGGACTTTACCAACGCGGAGGCGAGCTACGAGGTCTGGCGGCGTTTCGGGAGGTCGAGCGCCTACTCCTGGCTGCTGGAGAACGCCCCACAGCACGGCTTCGTCCTCGCCTATCCCAGCGGCCGGGAGGCCGAGACCGGCTACCAGTGGGAGCCCTGGCACTATCGCTACGTGGGCCTGAGGAACGCCCGGCGTCTCGAGGAGAGCGGTTTGAGCCTGCAAGAGTTCCTGGCGCGCGAGAACGTGCTGCCGCGTTGTTGAAGCGGGGCCCGCCAGGGCGGAGCGTGCTAGCTGGACCGTGGCAGGGCGGAACGGTATCCTGCGAGGGTCGTGAGAGGTGAAGTGGAGATCCGGGATCGGTTGCGGGCCTGGCGCGAGGCGCCGGGGTCGGTGGCCGTCTTCACCGACATAGACGGCACGCTGGCCCCCATCGTGCCGACGCCGGACATGTCCGAGGTGCCGGCCGAGCTCAAGGAGCTTCTCGGGCGGCTGAGCGAGAGGTACCTCCTCGTGGCGGGGATAAGCGGCCGCAAGACCGAGGACGCGCTCGACCTCGTCGGGCTCGCCGATGTCGTCTACTTCGGCAACCACGGCTTCGAGATCCTGCGCGACGGCGAGGTAGAGGTGACCCCCGAGGCCCTACCGTACCAGGAGAGAGTGCAGGAGCTGGAGGATAACGCCAGGCGGGAGCTCGAGCCCCTCGGCGCGTTCGTGGAGGAGAAGGGCATCACCGCCTCCGTCCACTACCGCAATGCGCCACCCGAGGTCGGCGATCGGTCCGTGGAGTTCGTGAAGCGCGAAGGCGAGCGGCTGGGCTTGAGGATCACGGTCGGGCGAGGGGTCGTCGAGGCGCGCCCCCCCATCCGGGCTGACAAGGGCACGGCGGTACGCACCCTGGTCGAGGATTACCGTCCCGAGAGGGCCATGTTCATCGGGGACGACACCACAGACCTCGACGCCTTCAGGGAGCTGGTGACGTTGCGTGAGGAAGGTACCCTTGAGGAGATCCTGCGCGTCGGCGTCGCGAGCGAGGAGGGGCCGCCGGAGATCACCTCCGAGGCCGACATAGTCGTGGACGGTGTCGAGGGCGTCGGAGAGGTGCTGCGCGCCCTTCTGTAGAGACGTAGCTACGTCTCTACGGCGCGACCACAACCTCGCCCCCTGCGTCACGCGACGGAACATCGCGACCCGCGGGGTACCCCTGAACTACCTCGTCGGGTTTCGCGCCGGCGGAGCCACGCCGCGCGGCGTCGAGCTCTGCGAGCCGTGCAAGCACGTCGTCCGCGTTACGGGGATAGAGAGCCTCCCCCCACCCTGGCACACAGGGGCGGCCTGCACGCCGAGGTCCTCGGCAACAGTCTGATACAAGCTGACGACGCGATCGAGGAGTGCTAGCCGGAGGGGTCTCCTCTTGTAACTGAAGCCCTTTCGAGGTGATGTATCGACGTTCATGAACGCCCCTGCAGTGCGCGCACTGATAGGTCTCATCCTCTTCGCTCCCGGTAACCTTCGATGTCTTTCATCTGCGCCTCGACCCAGTCTTCTATGGTGTTGGAGGCGACGGTCTCGCGCAGCGCCTGTGCCCGGCGGCGGCGCTCCGCCTCTGGCATGGTGAGAGCCTCGTGGATAGCGTCGGCCTGCTCGTCGAGGTCGAAGGGGTTGACGGATATGGCGTGCTCCCCGAGCTCCTCGTGGGCGCCCGCGTTCTCGGAGAGGACGAGGACGCCGTCTTTCTCGTTGACGACGACCGACTCCTTGGCGACGAGATTCATGCCGTCCCGCACCGCGTTGACGAGCAGGACGTCGAAGTTCTTGTATGCGGCGAGGGAGCGGGGGAAGTTGTCCTCCATGAAGAGCTCTATGGGCCTCCAGGACTCTGTGCCGTGCTTCTCGTTTACCTCCTTCGCCGTCCTCGCCACGGCCTCCATGTAGGCGGCGTACTCCGGGACATCGGTGCGCGAGGGCTGGAGCTGGGCGAGGAAGGTCACCTCCCCCGCCATCTCGGGGTGGCGCTCGAGCATTCTCCCGTAGGCCTGAAAGCCACGAACTATATTCTTGGAGAGGTCTATGCGATCTACCCGCAACAGGAGCTTGCCCGGCAGGTCCTTGACGAA
>JARDZQ010000344.1 GCA_029240775.1 Rubrobacteraceae bacterium
CTCTCTGGCATGCGAAAACACCGAAGACCTGCGTGCTATGCACGAGCGCATCGTGCGGGAACTGCCAAAGAAGGACCTTAACGTGGACGAGGCGGCAAACGAGGCGCTAGAGGTCGTCGAAGAGATGAGGGAGATGATCGAGGGAGTGAGGGAGCTCTCTGACGCATTCCAGGTCCGGAAGGAGATAAGGGATGTTGCCACGGCACTGGGGCCGTTAGTGGCAGAAGTAGTTGACCTTCAAACGCCTCACGATGGCGTCAACAGGGGTGGTGTTTAGTGGACTCACAGTAGGGTAGTGGTAAGTAGTGGTCCGGTCGCAAGCTGGGGTAAGTCTGACGTGAGTAATCGTGACTATCTTGACGCAGATTTTCTGAACCTCAGGTGTCTGGGCGGCGCTCGCCCGCAGTCCGGACGACCGTCTTGTGCGGGTTGATGGAAGACTTGTAGAAGGAGGAAACGCGCATGGAAACCCTGAATAAGGCCACGATGGAAGAGATGTTAAGCACTCCGAACCGCCTGCTCGTTGGCGCGGGACCCGGTAACCTTGACCCCCGCGTGGCGCGGGCCTTGACCCTTCCCTTACTCAGCCACTTGGACCCCAGCTTCTGGGAGATTATGGACTCCACGGCAGACTTGCTCCGCCAGGTGTTCAGAACTGAGAATGATGCTACCCTTCTTCTTCCGGCGACGGGAATGGCCGGGATGGAGACCATGTTCGCTAACCTCATAGAGCCTGGCGACAAGGCCCTCATCGGGCACTCCGGCCACTTCGGGTCGCTTATGGTGGAAGTTGCGTCCCGCCAGGGGGCAGAGGTTACCGAGATTCAAGGACCCGAGGATGGAGCGATAGACGAAGAGGAGTTCATCGAGAAGCTCGACTCAGACGACTTCGCGGTCGCGGCTACCGTCCACGCCGAAACCGCCACCGGAACCTTCCAGTCGGTCCAGAAGGTAGCCGCCGCCTGTCAGGAACGGGATACGCTCTTTTTGATGGACGCGGTTACCTCGCTGGGAGGGATGGACGTTCGCGTAGACGACTGGGGTGTGGACGCCTGTTACTCGGGCACCCAGAAGTGCCTCTCCATACCGTCGGGAGGGTCGCCCATAACGTTCGGCGAGCGGGCAATGCGGAAGGTACGCAACCGCAAGCAGAAGCCGTGCACCTACTACTTCGACATCCAGGAGCTTATGCGCTACTGGAGCGGCGGGATGGAGAAATCCTACCATCACACCGCGGCCATACCTCTGGTGTACGCCACCCATGAAGCGTTGCGCGTTCTCCTGGAAGAAGGGTTGGAGAATGCATTCGAGCGCCACATCCGGTGCTCCAAGCTGCTGCTCGAGGAGATCGAGCCGCTTGGCTTCAAGCCATTTGCCCAACCTGAGTACCGGCTGCCCATGATCACCGCCGTCACCATGCCCGAGGGCCTGAACGCTAAAGATGTCCGCACTCGCCTGCGCGAAGAGTGGAACATAGAGACGGACCTGGGCCTCGGTGAGATCGCCGAGAAGATCTTGCGCATAGGTCTCAAAGGCTACTCGGCCCAGCCCCGCAACGCGGCCTACGTAACCCTGGCGCTAAGCACCATGGTCGGAGCGGCCTAGGGCACCGAGTACGGCCCGCCGTTTGGCGAATACTTCCACCCGCCGGTGCGACTACAGTTGGAGAGAATCTTCCGGTTTCGGTAGGCGGCGGTACGACGCCTGCTCCTCGGAGCCATAGATCGAGCGGATAGGGGAGATCGCTCCGAGGCCCGACACCAAGCGAAGACAGCACGGATATGGACAAATCCTCAGTCTCACTTCCTCAGCATCCCTCTGTG
This sequence comes from Rubrobacteraceae bacterium, assembly GCA_029240775.1. Classification (GTDB taxonomy): domain Bacteria; phylum Actinomycetota; class Rubrobacteria; order Rubrobacterales; family Rubrobacteraceae; genus JALYGY01. The sequence goes on from JARDZQ010000344.1 coordinate 1,824, forward strand.
GAGGCGCCTCTCAGAGAGAGTTTGGACCTCGGAACTTGTCCCTGAAGTGCTTAAAGCCATTCCGAAGTACCCTGCGATCTTTTCACAGGTAGCCTGCCCCAGTAGATGCGATCTACGCTCTCATCCTCGGAGGAGAGAAATAGAGTTGCGATGCTACACGGCTGCCTACACACCTATTGTGTGGGTGGGTACTCATGTGTACTGATCACTCTCATCGATCCATAAGGAATACTTCTCTATACCAATATTTACCTTCCACCTACAACCCCTTTGTGTGGGAATGTTCTCAACCTTTCCAGAGGTTCGGCGGCACCCATATAATGCGCCGGGTGTCGGAGAGGAGACCATGATCGCCTGCTACGCCGGCGGCGAGCGCGGGGCGCGGGACGCCGCCCGCTCTGGTTCGGCGGTCGTCGTGGTGGACGCTTTCCGGGCGAGCGCGACGATCGCGGTTCTCGTCTCGAAAGGTGCCCGTGTGGTGCCGGTCGCGTCCATCGAGGAAGCTCGCGTGTATGGTGGGGCGGACCTGCGTGCAGGGGAGAGGGGCAGCGCCAAGGTCGCCGGCTTCGACTTCGGCAACTCGCCGACGGAGATACTCGGGTCGGAGGTGCCCCCGGGCTCCACGGTCGTCTTCTCCACCACGAACGGCACCCGCGTAGTAGAAGCGGCCAGGGGTGCGCCCGCCGTCTTCGTTGGTGCCTTCGTCAACGCCTCTGCTCTAGCGAATGCGCTGGCGAGAGGTGACCACGGCTCGCTGATGGTAGTCGGCTGTGGGTGGGAGGGGCGGCGCGCCTCCGAGGACGAGGCCGCCGCCGGCGCGATCCTGCACCGGCTGGTCGAGCGGGGAGTCGAGCTCGACGGTAGGGCTCGGCGCGTCGTTGAGGCGTACCGGGGGCGTTCTCTGGAGCGCCTGCGGGACAACAGGGCGGCCAGGAGGCTCGAGCGGCTCGGGTACGAACGTGACCTCGACCTCTGTCTGGCGGAGGACGCGGTGCCCGTCGTGCCGCGGCTCGTGGAGGGGGTCTTTGTGAGAGAAACTACGGAGGCTTGAAATCTTCGGCCCGGGGGCCAATACGGAAAGCCAAAATTCGTCTTGACAAGGGATTGGCGCCCCTTTACTCTGGGGTTAGCCAGGGCGGATCAAAAGTTACAAAGCTCCGCTCGACTCCAGAAAGGGAAGGAGGTGATCTGACAAGTGACTCTCACCATCTCGCACGAGAAGACGCGCGAAGTGACCCGCGAGGAGGTGGACCGGGCCATAGACGTCATCGAGCGTCATCTCGAGAAGGAGGCCCGCACCCGCAACCTGCTCGACGAGCAGGCGATCATGCGCCCCAAGGACCTGTGCAAGCAGCAGGGCCTCGACATGGTCGCCGAGCTGCGCGGCATGATGTAACCCCTAGGTAGAACTTGCCGCGCCACACAAGAGCGCGGGCGAGGGCCTACGAAGGGGGATGCACAGTGAAAGCGTCCCGGGTCTCCACGGGAGGCCCAGCGGGCTGTCCATCCCCCTTCGCATAGGCCAGTAAAGAGGGCCGGGAAAAATCCCGGCCCTCTTTCTCTTTGCGGGTCTTTGGTTGACGTTGTGTTGGGGAGCGGAGGAGGAGGGATTCGAACCCTCGATACCCCGTTAAGAGGTATAACACCTTAGCAG
>JARDZQ010000345.1 GCA_029240775.1 Rubrobacteraceae bacterium
GGGCATCCCTCCTACAGGGTGGAGGGGGTGAACGGCTCGGCGCGTGTCTCCGTCGAGCTGGACCTCCCCGGAGACTGGCAGCTCCTCGACGACTTCTCCGGGCTCCTGCGTGGGGAGGGTAGGGCCGAGTACGTGGCCAACGGCAAGGCCCTTCCCGGAGAAGAGCTCTTCGACGGCTTGCGCTGCTTTTTGCGCAAGCAGCGCTCCGGGGCGTCTGCGCGGGACTGGTGCACGCCGGCCAGGCTCGCCGACAAGCAGCTCTTCCCGTGCAAGCAGATCCACCTCTACGACAACGACCACCTCACGGACAACTCCTGGTACGCCTTCGGCAAGATGGGCGAGGACGGCGCCTTCGAGGTGGACAAGGAGGCGATCACCGAGCGCGTGCTCTCCGACCTCGGTCCGTGCGTCCGGTGCCCCATCCTCGACCTCGACACCACGGCCGAGATCGTCGCCCGCCTCCCCGAGACGATAGAGCCGGGCAAGGACGCCGGCTGGCGCTACAAGGAGGAAGGCCCGCTCGCGAACTGGACCGTAGTCAAGACGCGCGAAGGGCGCGAGGCGGCGGAAGCGCCGGCCCAGGAGGAGCGGGAGGGCCTCATCGAGCGTCTCGCGCGCAGCGTGCGCAGCGGTGGTGCCGGGATGGCGGCCGCGGGCGGCATCGCGCCGGGCACCCGCAACGTGCCCGCCACCCGCTACGAGGACGTCGGCGGGATGCGGGATACGATAGCCCTGATCCGGGAGGCGGTCGAACTCCCCATAACTCACCCGGAGATCTTCAGGAAGCTCAACATAAGGCCGCACAAAGGTATTTTGTTCTACGGACCGCCCGGGACGGGCAAGACCCTTCTGGCGCGGGCCGTGGCGCACGAGAGCGGGGCCCACTTCATAGCCGTCTCGGGGCCGGAGATCCTCAACAAGTATTGGGGCCAGAGCGAGGCGAGGCTGCGCTCCATCTTCAACGAGGCACGCTCCAAGGCGCCCGCCATCATCCTCTTCGACGAGATTGACTCCTTCGCCTCCTCGCGCGACATGATGAGCGAGAGCTTCGAGGCGACCCTCGTCTCCCAGCTCCTCTCCCTCATGGACGGGCTCAACGATCTGGGACGCGTCTGCGTCATCGCTACGACGAACCGCCCTTCTGCCCTCGACCCGGCCCTCCGGCGTCCGGGGCGCTTCGACCACGAGATCGAGATCGGGCTCCCCGACGCGGAGGCAAGGTTGCACATCCTGAAGATCCACACGCGCGACATGCCGACCGCCCCCGACCTGGACCTGAGGCACATAGCCCAGCACACCGGTAGCTACTCGGGCGCCGACCTCGAGGCTCTGTGCCGCGAGGCGGCCCTGGTTTGCATGCGCCGCACGATAAACCTGCGCGACTTCGAGCGGCGCATAGCTCCCCACCAGCTCTCCGCCCTCTCCGTCACCACCTACGACTTCCGCACCGCCATGAAGCGCGTCGGGGCCAGCATCCGGCGCTAGAGCGCTTCGCGAAAGGTATGCCTTTCATATCGCGCGGCTTCAGGCTTCAGTTCCCTCGGAAAGACGGGGTAGGCTTGCGAACGTACGATTGAATCGGGCGGCTCAATCGGTCTGAAACCAAGGTGCCCTCTCTAGCTTTGTGCTACCGTTAGCCGATCCTGTCCTGGAACAGATGGTGCTTCCGTGAGCCTTCTGAGCGACGTGTTGGTCATCAGCGGCGTCGCGATGGACCTCGTTGGCGCGACGGTACTCTCCCACGCCCACAACGCCGAGTCCATGGTGGACATACGCGAGGAGATCGGGGCGGAGAAGAGCGCGCTCGGCGAGAAAGACGCCTTCGCCACACAGGCGCAACTGCTCGCGGAGAAGCGCATAGGCTTCTTCCTCCTCACCCTCGGGCTCTCACTCAACCTGGCGGGTCTGGTGATGAAGACCACGGAGGGCACCTGGACCATGGCGGCCCTCGCGGCAAGCGTCGTGGTGGCGGGCCTCGCCGGGAGCGCGCTCTGGGTCAGGATGCGCGGGCGCCGGATCCGCAGGGAGATCCAGGAAGCCCGCCGCTCGGAAGGCGCGGGCGACCTGCCTGAACAATAGGGGTCAGCCGGTCATTCCGGCGAGGGCACGGCGGGCTCGTTATCGCCCTGCCTGATGCGCCGCCGGGCGGTCTCGAGCCGCCCTCTGGCCGGTACGTGCTCCGTGGCCTTCCAGCCCGAACGGGGGTATGTTGTTGTAGATGGTATCTTCGTCACCCAGCTCCTAGTTTGAGGCTGATCTCCTCCCCATCCGTCCTCCTGAAAGTTGTGGGCCGGGACTCCTCTGAAGGATCCCGCGGCCCGGTCGGGTATAGGTACTGGACCGGGGCTATGCGAACCTCGGAGAATGCACCTTCTGGGAGGTTGGGTGAGTAGAGGCAAAGAGAGGGACTCCTGATCTGTGCCTGGTGCCCTCAGGCCGACTGGATGAGGTCGATGACGTTGCCGTCTGCGTCCTTCACGGAGGCGATCAGCTTGCCCCCACCGACATCCTTGACCTCTTGCTGCGCCTCCGCACCGGCGTCGAGGAGCGTCTTCACGCTTCTCTTGATGTCGTCGACGTGCCAGTAGCCGACAGGGCCCATCATCCCCTGGCTGTGGCCGTGGGGATCCAGACCGACATCCTGGCCTTCGACGTTGAAGCCGACGTAGTAAGGCCCATCCATGTAGGGCTCCACGCCCAAAAGCTCGCTGTAGAGGGTCTTGGCCTTGGCAAGGTCCTTGACAGGATAGATGAATGTCTTGATGCTTTCGGTCATGGTGTACTCCTCATGTTGCTCGCCACACCGTCCATGAGTTTGGGTAAAAAAGGCAAGAGGAAAGGCTAGGACGAGGTGTCCCGGGCCTCAGCTCTGCGCTGGCTGGTAGGTGAGATAAAGGACACCGGTACTGAACCTCTTCGAGTCGACGAGCTCAAGCGCCTTCTGATCGCTCCCCTCCTCAAAGAGACGTTTTCCGGTCCCCACGACGATGGGATGGACCATGAGCCGGAGCTCGTCGAGAAGGCCGTCTTGCAGCAGCGACCGGACCAGCGTAGGGCTGCCGGTGATCGAGATGTCCTTACCGGGCTGCTGCTTTAGCTTGGCGATCTCCTCGGCGACATTGTCTTTGATCAGCGTCGAGTTGTTCCACTCTAGGGGCTCTTCCAAGGTCTTTGAGACGACGAACTTGGGGGTGTTGTTCATGTACTCCGCAATCTCCTGGTCGTCCTCACCACCCTCCTGGGCAGGCCAGAAGGCAGCGAACTCTTTGTAGGTCACTCGCCCCAGCAGCATGGCGTCCGAGGCAGCCATCGCCTCGCCTATCGCCTCCCCCATCTCGTCGTTGAAGTATGGGAAGTGCCACTCCTCAGGCGACTCCACGACGCCGTCCAATGACACGATCTCCGATGCAACCACTTTCCTCAAGAGGGCTTCCTCCGACTCCATTTCCCAACCAACATTCGGAGACTAAG
>JARDZQ010000346.1 GCA_029240775.1 Rubrobacteraceae bacterium
GGGTTTCGTTCGTCACTACAATGACGGAACACGACCAAAAGATGTGACCGATGGACGAGAACGAATTTCTGGCAAAGCGATTCGGGGAGCACAGAAGCCACCTGAGGGCGGTGGCCTACAGGATGCTCGGCTCGCTTTCCGAGGCGGACGATGCCGTCCAGGAAGCCTGGCTGCGTCTCAGCCGCTCTGAGACCAGCGGCATCGAGAACCTGGGCGGATGGCTGACCACGGTCGTCGGACGAGTGTGCCTGGATATGCTGCGCTCGCGCACCTCGCGGCGTGTGGTGTCCCTGGGCGAGCCCCAGGTGGGCGTGCACGTGCCCGACCCGATCGTGAGCCGCGCGGATGGGCTCGACCCCGAGCACGAGGCGCTGCTGGCCGACTCGGTCGGACTCGCGCTGCTCGTGGTACTCGAAACCTTGGCTCCCGCCGAGCGGCTCGCGTTCGTGCTGCACGACATGTTCGCCGTGCCCTTCAAGGAGATTGCCCCCATCGTGGGCCGCTCGCCGACTGCGGCACGGCAGCTCGCGAGCCGCGCACGCCGCCGGGTGCAGGGAGCGGCCACTTCTGCCGACGCCGGTCTTGCCTACCCGCGAGCACCGCTGCGAAAGCGACGACTACGGCTCGGTGCGTGTCAGGTGTTGGACGGGATTGCATCCAAAGACCCGGCAGATAGGTGAGCGTTACGAGTGCAAGCAGGCACCCGTGGTGCAGGGCTGCGTGGTCCTGGTCGAGGTGGACAAGTTGCCCAGGCAGACCCGCAAGCCGAGGAAGCTGTGGCTGTGGTGGAACGGGGAGGGCGAGGTGGACCTCGACCTCCTCTGGCGAGCGTACTGCCGCAGATTCGACCTTGAGAACACACCATACGCTTCATGAAACAAACCCTGGGCTGGACGACGCCGAGAGTGCGTCATCCCGAGCAGGCCGACCGATGGACCTGGCTGGTATTGGCCGCCTACACCCAGCTGAGGCTGGCGCGTGCCTTCATCGCCGACGCGAGACTACCCTGGGAGCGTCCGCAACAGCCTCGGCGGTTGACCCCGACCCGCGTCATGCGGGGTTTCGCGACACTCCTGGCGGTCGTGGGCACCCCGGCGAAGCCCCCGAAACCCTGCGGGAGGTCTCCCGGGCGCCCGAAGGGCAGCTGCTCTGGGCCGGCCAAGCGTCACCCGGCGCTCAAAACGGCCGCCTGAGCAATCCCAAGAGGTCCCGAGCCGGTTACGTGTTTCGTTTTCGCAGTTCTCAGATGACCGCCCCTGCTTAGAGCTTCCGCCAGTAGGCGGAGAACACGAAGGTTTATGAGCGGAGCATGGAGTGCTAAATCATTCGGGAAGTTGCTGAAGCTTGCCGAACTACAAGGAGCATCTCCATGCCCGCTATCTCACCATACATCATCGACCCTATCTGGGAGCAGTTTGAAGCTCTCTTGCCCGAACGCAACGTCGTCGATCATCCACTTGGCTGCCACAATCCCCGCATACCCGATAAGGTGGTCTTTGAGAAGCTCGTACAGGTGCTGGTCTTCGGCTGCGCTTACGAAAGAATCGCCGACCAGGGGTGTTCGGCGACCACCTTGCGCCGTCGCCGGGACGAGTGGATCGCCTCTGGAGTGATGGAGAAGCTACAACGGATAGTGCTCGATGCCTACGACTGGATGATCGGCCTCGATCTGTCCAGCGTGTCAGTAGATGGCTGCATCACAAAGGCTCCCTGTGGAGGCCAAAAGGCGGGTAGAAGCCCTGTAGATCGGGGCAAGCAGGGTCTCAAACGCTCGATGGTCGTAGACGCCAACGGCACATTCCTATAGGAGCCATAGCTGCCCCTGCCAACCGTCATGACTCGCCGCTGTTGGAGGCGACTCTGGACACTATGGAGATTGTGGGAGAGTTGCCCGAGCACATTAGCGTCCACCTCGACCGGGGCTACGATTCGGAGACTACCCGGGAGCGGCTATGGAGTCGTGGCCTTATCCCTGTGATCTCCGAGAAAGGCAAGTCTGCTCCGCTCCAAGCAACGAAGCGTTGGGTGGTAGAACGCACGAATTCGTGGACCAACGCGCACAAGAAGTTGGTGTGGTGTACCGAGAGGGAGGATCGGGTCATCGACTTTTGGCTCGCATTCTCCGGGGTGGTCATAACCGTGGGAAGGCTCATCAGGCGGGGCTGGACCCACTACCGCTGGGAGGGACGACCTTGTCGACGACCATAGCCTACTGGCGGAGCCTCTAAGCAGGAGATCGTCGGCCATCAGGTTGGCGACAACAGGGTTTTGCTGTCCCTCCTCGGCGGTGCCCGCGTATCGGGGGTTGCCCTGTGCGAGCCATCTCAGATCCTCCAGCAACCTGTCCCGGTCCAGCGGTCTCCTTTCCTGGAAGTTCTACCGGATCGTAGCATTGCCGGGCTCTGGGGCGTGGGTTGCGAGGAAGGGGGAATAGATAAGCGCGCATGGCAGAGGAGGATATTCGCAAAGGACGCCTTCGGGCACGTCCGGTTGCGGGGGTGGATTCCGCCGCGGCGCCGGTAGGCTTGCGGCCGCTCGGGTTCGCCGCCGCGCGCGACGGCTACCTCTACGTGCCGGTGGGATACCGGGCGGAGCGCCCCGTCCCGCTCGCGGTGGTGCTGCACGGGGCGGGCGAGGATGCCCGCGACGGTCTTGCTTTGCTGCGGGCTCCGGCCGACGAGGCCGGCCTCATCCTCCTGTCCCCCACCTCGCGAGAGTCCACGTGGGATCTCGTGGTGGGGCGGTACGGTCCGGACGTCGCCGGCATCGGCCGGGTCCTTGAGCAGACCTTCGCTCGCTACGCGGTCGACCCGGCGCGGGTAGCCATCGGGGGCTACTCGGACGGTGCTTCCTCCGCGCTCTCGCTCGGGCTGGCGAACGGCGACCTGTTCACGCACGTGCTCGCGTTCTCGCCGGGGTTCGTGGCCCCGGCGGAGCGGGTGGGTTCACCCCGCATCTTCGTCTCTCACGGCACGCGCGACGGTGGGCTCCCGGTCGAACGCTGCAGCCGCAGGATCGTGCCGCAGCTCGAGCGCGCCGGTTACGAGGTACGCTACCGCGAGTTCGACGGCGGCCACGTCGTCTCGCCGGAGATCGGGCGCGAGGCCGCGGACTGGTTCACCGCAACGTGAGATGGGCTTCGCGGCCAAGAACGGTTTGCGGAATGTAGGAGCTATCGGGGGAAAGGTTTTTGAGGTTCTTAGTGGTGCTTGGCGGGGCGCTATCCCTACTCCCCGACCTTCAAAGCCTTAGAACTTCAAGACCCTATAGCCCTAAAACTTTCAGCTCCTCGGTAGGCGCAACCCTTTCGCAATCCGCTTTAGAAGGTGATGATTTCGAAGCCTTCCTTGACTAGCTTCCTAAGGCTCTGGTGTCCCCTGTACTCCGTCAGGAGCGGCACCCCGCTGGCCTCGACCTCATCCCTGACGCCGAAGGAGACCGCGCAGGCCTTGCACGCGCCCGCGACCCTG
>JARDZQ010000347.1 GCA_029240775.1 Rubrobacteraceae bacterium
GCGCTCTTGGTCGCGCGCAAGAGGAGTTTGTTCGATGTATTTCATAGTGTCATTCTATTAGATCTTCGTTGTGTGCATAAACGATATTGTCGGCCAATTTCAGCGTAGCCCTGGAATGGCCCACTCATGGTCACCCGAAGTCCGACGCCTCTGGCGAAGTCTTGTGCGTTGCTAAGTGCTCCGGCCTCCGGAAGTTCAGCGTGTAGACCGGGAAGCCGCCGAAGTGCTCCACCAGCTCGAAACCGGCGGGCTCGACCTCGTGCCGCACCGAGGCGGGTCGACGATAGTCCGGGTCGCCGAAGATCTCCGTCACGGAGAGGATCCTTCCTGGCTTGAGTGCCGCGTAGAGCTCGCGCCCTGCCGCCTCCCGGTCGCGCACCTCACCAAGCACGAAGGCGAGGAGAACCCGGTCGAAAGCTTCCCTCGGTAACGCCCCCTCACCGAGGCCAGCCTCCAAGATCCGGACGTTGGTTATGTTTTCTGCCTCCAGCCGATGTTCGAGCTTCTCGAGCATTGCACGCTGGCTGTCTAGCGCGACGATCTCCCCGGTCGGTTCTACCGCTCTCGCGAGGGGTATGGTCAGCCGCCCGGGACCGCAGCCCGCATCTAGTACCTGCATGCCGGGGGCGAGGCCGAGCCGCTCGACCAAGAGCTCGGGGCCTGCGAAAGCCTCCACGAGCGGGTTCTCGAAGAGGAAGGTGAGCCGAGGCGGGGTCGGTATGGGTTGCCGACGTTGCCGCAGAAACCCGGCGATGGCCAGGCCGACAATCCCTATCAACGCGTACGGAACTATCTTTGTCATGCTCGCGAGCCCGCTTCTTGCATTGTACAGGACCAGGGTCCTGGGGGATTCGGGTTCTGTTATCAGGCCTTATGTTGACGACAGTTTTGACGACAATGTGGGCGATATTCGGCGATAAGCGGCGAACTACCGGTCTCTGCAGAAACGCAGATTTGGCTTGTTTATGCGCCTTTTCCGGACGGAGCGACATACCGCAGCATATGTAACAGCGCACTCGTAATGAGCAGGTCAGCGGTTCGAGTCCGCTCGTCGGCTCTCTATTTTACCTGCAAATCCCATGGAAATAAGAAGCCCCCGATGTTCGTGTCGGGGGCTTTGTCAGCAGTACGTCAGCAGTAGACTATCCCAAAGCCTCGTCCCTTACATTGGCGTTCTCCGAGTGGTTGCAGGGTACAGCGGGTGGCGTAGGCGAATCCTGTGGCATAGACCGTCTGACCGATGTGCCCGGGTTTCGGCTGGTGCGGCACCGTCGAAAGAGCTTCGCCCAAGTGCCGAGAAGGGGCGTTCTGCGAACTTCGCCTTGACGGGATTCTCCGAAGGTCGGCCTGCGGTAGACTGATCCCGATGTAAGGGGGGCGATGAGGGTTTTGAGCCATCACGGGAGCAAAAGGGAGGCGAGAGCTCATCTCCGAAGAGTCCACCAGAGAGTGGGTAGGTACCCCGCTCGACACGGAGGCAGTCGACCCCCACGCCATAGTGGAGATCACGGTGGAGTTCGACGAAGGGGAAGAGGTCCTCACGCCCAAGATCAATGAGCGCTTCGGCTCCTACGATCTCAACGAGGCGGCACGCTACATCTTCTTCCTCTCCAACCACATCTTAAAAGGGGGCAGCGGCTAGATGGGTAGCAGGAGGAGGCGCAGTTGGTTGCACGGTGTGGAGGTGAGGAGATGGACCACGAACGGCCGGGGGACCGGAGGGCGAGCGAGGTGCTGATCCGCCGTATCTGCCTCCGCTACGAGGACGACCGGAAGGTATGCTTCGTCCCCGAGGCTGGAGAGGAGTTCTTCTCCCGGGACGACGCGCACAGGGTGGGGATGTTGCGTAAGGGCTCGGAAGTCCTCGAGTGGGGTCTTAACTTATCGGAGAGGCATCCCGGTACGGGACAATACGACACTGGCGCTGTCTGACCTCTGGGGTTGTCTTATCCTGGCATCGGTTGGCTTGCCCGGCTAACGGGGTAAAGAGCCCAAAGGCGTTGGGTGCATCGTAAGGAGGTCTCGCAGTGAACGGCTTTCCGGAGAAGGTACTGCTGGCGACTGACGGGTTGGAAAGCTCGGCCCTCGCCACCCGGGCGGCGGTCGATCTCGCGAAGGGGGGCGGGGCAGAGCTGCACATGGTACACGTCTGGCACACCGTTCCCTCCCCTCACTACGACCACCTCATAAGGAGCGGACTCGAAGATGCCGGGGGTGAGAGGCTCGAGGCTCAGGTAAGGCGTATAGAGGAGGAGGGCGGGACGGTCGCCGGGGTGCACCTCAGGGAGGGGCGGCCGGTCGAGGCAATAGTCGAACAGGCGGAGGAGATCGGCGCTGGCCTTGTGATCGTCGGGAGCCGGGGGATGGGACGGCTCGGTCGGCTGGTGATGGGCAGCGTCTCCACGGGGCTCGCCCACCGCTCGCCGTGTCCGGTCCTGATCGTGCGCGAGGGAGAGGAGGCGTGGCCGCCGGAGCGTGTATTGGTCGGCTACGGTTCCTTCGAGGCCACAGAGCGCGCCGGGCTGCTCGGCACGAGCCTCGGGCGGGCGCTCGGCGTCGGGGTCGAACTGGTAGGGGTGGTGGGCGACGCCAACACGGACGACGCGGAGGCCGCACTCCGCGACATGGAGCGGGTGCTCGCGGCCCGCGCGGATGAGATCGCGGAGGTCGTGGGCCAGCGGCCGCTGGTGCGTCCGCTCGTCGGTGACGTGCCACGGGCCGTCCTCGACGTCCAGGCCGAAGCGCAGAAGCCGGTCCTCCTGAGCTTCGGATCGAAGGTTCTCGGCAAGGCGGGGCGGGTGATGGTGGGGGAGGCGCTGGACCGGGTGCTGGGCGAGACGAGGGGACCGATCCTCGTCACCCCCGAACCGCACCCGGCCTCGAAGGCAGGGGTTCTCCAGCGCGCACAGACCGGAGCCTGGGAAGGACGGTCGGTGCTCGTAGCCACAGATGGCTCAGAGGTATCCCTGCGGGCCGGCGAGTACGCTGTGCGGCTGGCCGGTGGTATCGGGGCTAAACTCTTCATCCTTTACGTCATCGACGAGCACCTCTTGTTCCATTCGGGCATCCACTACGGGGAGTTCGTGGAGATGCTCTCTCAGGAGGGCCGGGAGGCGACAGGCAAAGTGCGAGCGTTGGCGGAGAAGGAGGGCGTGGAGTCTGAGGAGTTGATCGTCTTCGGCAGGCCCGAGCAGATGATCCTCTCCGTGGCCGTGGAGGTTAGGGCCGATCCCATCTTCCTGGGCGCCGAAGGCATGAGCAGGCTGGAGCACGCATTCATCGGCAGCGTCTCCGAGGAGGCGCTACGGCGCGCGAACAGGACCGTGCTCGTGGTCGGCGGGCATCCGGAGGACGGCGCCAGAGGGGAGGAGGGGTAATGGTGGCACCGCCTTTCCCGCTGTGGGCGTGGCTGGTGTTCATCGGGCTCGTGCTCGCGCTACTGTTCGTGGACCTCTTCGTTCTCC
>JARDZQ010000348.1 GCA_029240775.1 Rubrobacteraceae bacterium
CTCGTGGGGCTCGGGTTGCTGGCGTTCCTGATCTGGCTGATCCGCCGGCGCTAGTCGACATACGAGACCACGCGGGCCATCCCGGTCTCCATGTGGTAGGCGTTGTGGCGGTGGAAGAACCACTCGCCGGGGGAGAACTGTTTGGTCAGGTAATCGTCCGCACCCGCCGAGAGCCCGACTATCTTGTCCTCCTCCTCGGAGCGGGCGGTGAGCATGATAACGTAGGCGTCCGAGAAGCGCCGCAGCTCGCTCAGAACCCGCGTCCCGTCTATACCTGGCAGCATCCAGTCCAGGACCACTAGCTCCGGGTCAATCCGCCGCGCCACCTCGAGCGCCGTGACCCCGTCGAGGGCCTCGTATACCTCGAGCCCTGCTCCAGATAACCCCGGAGCAAGTTCACGAGGTTTCTCTCGTCGTCTACCACGAGAACCCGAACACTCATCCCGATGCCCCTAAATACGTACCACTCCCGGGCGGCCGGAACCCCCGCCCGTCCTTCGCGGATCTAGTGCCCGTTGTGTCCTTTGTGGTGGTGCTCGTGCACGACCGCGTGGCCCCGTCCACGGGCTATGAGCCAGCGGTTGACGGGGAAGGCGGCCACGAAGGCGACCGCGAGCGCGAACGCCAGGCTCCCCCAGAACAAGAGGCTCCCGAGCCCGGCGTCCATCGCACCAGGTATGAGGACTATCACCAAGTTGTCCACGATCTCCATGACCGTGATCGAGAGCGTGTCCGAAGCGAAGGCCAGCGGCAATACCGTCGCCAGCGCCAGCCCCGACCGCAACAGCGGGATCATCGTCAGCGAGTAGCCGAAGAAGAACGCGAGTGCCACCGCCAGAGCAATGGTGGCCACGGTGCCCCATCCCAGCGCCGTCCCGATCACCAGCCCCAAGACCTCGCCAATGGCGCACCCCGTGAGACAGTGCGCCGTCGCACTGAACGCTAACCGATTCAGTGAAGAACCCGTCGCAGCCATTAGCATTCCTTCTCGAACCTCACCAACCCAAACATAGTATACCCCCAGGGGGTATATGTCAACGGGTTGTGGTGGGTTCTAACCTTGTGGCTACCACTGTTCTCGCCACTGCTTCCTCTGTTCGATCTCCCTCTGCTGGGCGCTGACGATGTTCTCTGCTAGGTGCTTTATGTCTGGGATACTGCTCTTTTCACGGGCGACCTGTGCCATCTCAATGGCTCCCTGGTGGTGGGGGATCATGGCGTCTATGAAGCGCTCGTCGGAGTACCTGCCGTTCTGCATAAGCATCCCGGAGGCCATGCCGCCCGAGCCGTGACCCATCTGGCCGTGGTCCATCCCGGCCGTTTCGGGGGGCTTTTGATCTCCCTGCTGTCCGTTCCCTTTCCCCCCACCGGTGTTCTGCATGGACCCTCCCGCGCCACCACAGGAGGCCAGCATCAGAGCCACCGCCAGCATGAGGGCGGGCACCACGAATCTTGCGTATCGTTCCAAGAGGAACTCCATTCTTCCTCAAGTTCTGGGGCTGGTCGTCGCGAGGCTACCGTTGCCCGGGCCTCGGTTCACAGCCGGAACACCTGGAAGAGGGGAGGACCCTTCGCGTAAGGAAGATGGAATGTTCTGGTGGTCGAGAGCAGCAAGGCGTGCCGGGGCGGGGGAGAGGCGTTCCGAGCAGGAGCGCGAGCAGCGCGGCGGCGTAGTCGTGCGCCTCCGCCTGGAGGTGTCTTGCCGGCTCGTGCTCCCCCTGGTGGGACTCTGCCGCCGGATGTTCCGGAATCGCGAGGTTCGAAAGCTCGTGCAGAGAGCCGAAGATGCCGTGGCAGAGGAGCAGGGCCCAGATCAGCAAGAGCGCCAGGAGCCTGTCTCCGGTCGGGTCGGGCAAGTGATCCCCCTCAGGCGGCCACCGTGTAGCCGGCTTCTTCGATCGCCCCCTCGAGCTCTTCGGTGTCCACGCGGGTCTCGTCGTAGGACACCTCGACCGTGCCCTTCTCGACGTCCGCGTTCGAGCTCTCTACTCCGGGGAGCCTGTTCAACTCGCCCTCGACAGCGGCCTTGCAGTGGGCGCAGCTCATATCCGGCACCCTGAAGGTTACCTCAGTCATGCGCCTATCCTTTCCGTGGGTCCTTTTCGCATCATCTCTTCTTCAGCTTCATCCCGATGCCGCCTCTGGGGCGCAGGGTGATCGATGGCTGCGGGACGGGAGGCTCTCCGGAGGCGGACTCGAGGTGGAACTCGCGCGCGACCGTCGCGAGGAGCAACACGGCCTCCATCCTGGCGAAGTTGCTGCCGATGCACAGCCTGGGACCACCCCCGAACGGGAAGTAGGCGTAGTCGGGCAGGTTTTGGGTTCTTCCGTCGTGCCAGCGGGATGGGTCGAAGGCTTCGGGTTCGTCGAAGAAGCGGGGGTCGCGGTGCGTCACGTACTGGCTTATGAACATCTGGGTCCTGGTGGGGACGTGGTAGCCCCCGATCTCGCACTCCCCAACGGCTTCACGCCCGATAGCCCATGCCGGCGGGTAGAGGCGCATGGACTCCTTTATGACCGCGTCGGCGTAGCGCAGCCGGGGCAGGTCCTCTACGGTCGGCGAGCGCCCGGCCAGCACCTCCTGCAGCTCGGACGTGAGCTTCGCCTCTATCTCGGGGTGCTTGCCGAGGAGGTAGAACGTCCACGAGAGGGCTATGGCGGTAGTCTCGTGACCCGCCAGGACGACGGTCATCACCTCGTCCCTGAGCTGCCTGGGGTCCATCCGGTTGCCTTCTTCGTCTTCGGCGTGGAGCAGCATGGAGAGAAGGTCGCCCGTGTCCTTGCCGCTCCGCCGGCGCTCTTCGATGATGGAGTAGATGATCCCATCGAGGCGCCGGACCGCGCGGCGGTAGCGCAGGTTGGCCGGGGTGGGGACACTCTCGGGGAGCATGCGCAAGAACGAGCCGCTCCCCTGGTCGGAGAAGTAGTCCATGATCCTTCCAAGAGCCTCCCCGACGCCCTCGGCCTCGCGGGCTATGTCGGCGTCGAGCAAGGTCTTGGCGACGATCTCGAGCGTGAGGCGCATCATCTCCCTGTGGACGTCCCTTACCTCGCCGTCTCGCCAGTCTGCAAGCAGCCGCTCGGTGAAGGCCACCATCGTCTCGCCGTAGGCCTCTACGCGGCGGCGGTGGAAAGCGGGCTGGGCGAGCCGCCTCTGGCGGCGCCAGAAGTCTCCCTCGTTGATCAGGAGCCCGTTGCCGAGGATGCTCAGCTCCTCGCGGGTGTACTTGTCCTTGATGAAGTTGCGGTTGTTCTTCACCAGTATCTGTTCGACGTGGTCGGGGTGGGTGATGAGGTAAGCCAGCGTGCCGGGGAAGCGCAGCGTGACGACGTCCCCGTACTCGCGCGAGCACCGCGTCAGAAAGCCGAGAGGGTCCCTGGCATAGCCGGGCATGTTGCCGAGCAAGGGATACCCCTTCGGGCCGGGCGGGAGTTTCCGGGCGGGCACAGCCCTACACCCT
>JARDZQ010000349.1 GCA_029240775.1 Rubrobacteraceae bacterium
GCCCGGGCGTCGGGGCGCGGGGAGTCGGCAAGTCCAAAGACCGCCAGAGGCCCGTCCTCGCCGCCCAGGACGACCGGCGTCTCGCCGGAGGCCTCGACCTCGGCGAGGGCCTCGCGCGCGGTGCCCAGCGCGATGCCGCGCTCATCGAAGAGACGTGGGCTGCCGACGAGGTACCTCTGACCCGCGACCACGCCCTCGGCTCCCCTGCCGGCGACGGCGCGGAAGTTCCCGACTTCAGGTAGCTCGCGCCCGTTCGCCGCCGACAAGATAGCGTGGGCCAGGGGGTGCTCGGAGCGGCGCTCGAGCGCGGCGGCAAGCCGCAACGCCTCCGCCTCGCCACGCCCGTCGAGCGGCACGACGCGCGAGACCACCGGGCGTCCCTCGGTGAGGGTGCCGGTCTTGTCGAAGGCCAGGGCCTTGAGTCGCCCCGCCGCCTCCAGCGCAGCCCCGCCCTTGACCAGGATACCGCGCCGCGAGGCAGCCCCGATTCCCGAGACGACGGTGACCGGGGTAGAGATCACCAGGGCGCAGGGGCACGCGATGATGAGCAGCGCAAGCGCCCTGTAAAACCAGGTACCGAACTCCCCGCCCAGGAGCGGCGGCACGACCGCGAGGACGACCGCGACGGCCACCACGATAGGCGTGTAGAGGCGCGAGAAGCGGTCCACGAACTGCTCGGCGGGGGCCTTCGTCGCCTGCGCCTCCTCGACGAGCCGCGCGATCCGCTGCAGGGTGGAGTCGCTCGCCTCGCGCAGGACGCGCACGAGTACTCCGCCGCCGCCGTTAAGGCTGCCGGAGTAGACCGCATCTCCCGGCCCCTTCTCCACGGGCGTGCTCTCGCCCGTCACCGGGGACTCGTCAACGGTGGTCCTCCCCTCGACCACCTCGCCGTCCAGCGCCAGCCTCTCGCCGGGCCTGACCACCACCGTCTGCCCAATGGCGACCTGGTCCGCACCGACCAAGCTCTCGGAGTCGCCCCTGCGTACCAGCACCTCGTCGGGGGCGAGCCTCGCGAGGGCGCGCACCGCCCCGCGGGTGCGGTCTATGGCGTAGACCTGCAGGGCGTTCCCGGCGGCGAAGAGCACCACCACGGAAGCGGCCTCGGCCCACTCCCCGATACCCACCGCCCCGATCGTGGCCGCGCTCATGAGCACGTTCATGTCCATGTGCCTAGCGCGCAGCCCCGCTACGGCCGCCCGGAAGATCGGCACGCCGCCGACCACGATCGCCGCGAGGTATGCCGCGACGCTCGCCACCTCGGGCGCCCCCGCGAGACCCAGCGCCAGGCCAACGACAAACAACAGGGCCGAAGCGAACACGGATATGGCCCTCGGGGTGCGCCAGAACGGGGGCCTCTCGACCTCCTGGGTGCTCTCGACGCCGTAGCCCGCGTCCCTGACGGCCTTCTCGATCTCCTCGAGGGCGAGGCTGGGCTCGTGCTCCGCGTCGAGCCTGCCCGCGGCGAAGTTCACCACGGCCCTCCGGACGCCCGGCAGCTGGCCCACGCGCCTCTCCACGGTCACGGCGCAGCTCGCGCAGTCCATCCCCGCGACGCGCACGACGGTCCTCTCCAGGCGCTCAAGTGGGATGCCGGAGGGCGTCTCCGGGTTCGCCTCTCGCGTCTTTGGGGTCGCGGCTACCAGGCCAGCCTCGTCCTCGCAGCAGTCCTCCCCCGGCCCGCAGCAGGCGTCGGGTTCATCGGTCGGTGCCTCCTGCGGCGCCACAGGTCCCGGCGACGCTTGGCCCACCACGGGCAGCATCTTCTTCGGGCGGCTCACGACTTTACCCTCGCCTCCTCGCCCATCACGACGTCCAGCAGCGACCTACCCACAGGAGTCAGCGAGTACATGACGAGCTTGCCGTCGCGCCTGGAGCGGACCACGCCTCGGTCCCTTAGCGCCCGCATGTGGTGCGAAACGAGGTTCTGCGTGCGTCCCGCGATCCAGGAGAGATCGCACACGCACAGCTCCTCCCCCTCTCGCAGGGCGGCGGCCAGCGTAAGGCGGGTGGGGTCCGAGAGCGCCCTGGCGCGATCGGCGGCCTCTTGGGCGGCCTCCCCTTTCAACAGCCTCTCGCGAATGGCTTCGGCCCTCGGGGCGTCTATGCAGATGAGGTCACAGCGTTCGTCGGTCATGCCTACACTCCAACGTCCGTTGATATGTTGTGTTCAGCATATCAGGTCGCGGTATCACGGTCCAGCGGCCGAGAACTGCTGGCTTGCCTACCCAGCCGTCGAGCAGCATGGCGGAGAAGGAGGCGTTCACCCTCGGCCGCGACTGGGCATCCGCTAGACCCGAGGTCCCCGAGGGGGCGGCCTGCGGCTGTCAAGGAGCGGATCATGGCCATGGAGAACAGACGGAACCTAGAGGGTGTTATGAACCTACACTGAGAATACCCGCTGCTTGCTGGAGGAAGAGGCAAGCAAACGCGACGAAGTGCAACCCCGCCAAAGTGGTGGGCAGCCTCTCGTAATCCTTCACCAACCTCCGAAAGCGCGATGCCCAGGCGAAATCCCGCTCCACTACCCAACGACGCGGCAGTAACACAAAGCCTCGCTTTGTCTGCTCGTGCTTTACAACTTCTAATCTCATGCCGTGGACCTGCGCCTCTTGGGCGGCTCGCTCGCCGGTGTAGCCTTGATCGACGTAGGCCAGTTCCACCGACTCGCCCGTTGCCTCTTGGATAGCCTCGGCCAACTCGCCCACGTACTCTCGCTCTTGCTCTGAGGCCGGGCTTACACCCAAGGCGAGCAGGTGTCCCAAAGTGTCCACAGCCGCATGTATCTTCGAGCCCTTCTTGCGCTTGGCTCCGTCATAGCCACCCCGAGAGCCGCTCTCGGGGGGTTGAGCGCAGGGTGCGGGAGTCGAGTATGGCCGCACTCGGATCGGAGGCCCGGTCTTCTGAAAGCCGCAAAAGCACGCGCAAGTCGTGGACCATCTCCTCGAACACTCCCGCCTTTAGCCACCGCTGGGTCTGCTGGTAGACGGCCTCCCACGGAGGTGTAGGTCGTGGGGCATGTAGCGCCACGGGGAGCCGGTACGAACCACCCATCTCAGCCCGTTGAACACCTCGCGCAGATCGTGGTTTCGTTGGGGGCGTCCTCCCTGACAAGCGCCAGATACGGGGCGACGAACGCCCACTCCTCGTCGGAAACGTCGCTTGGGTATGCTTTTCGAGTAGCCATACCCAGATGCTACCGTCCCCGGCTCAAAGTTCATAACACCCTCTAGGACCAGCGCACCGTCGCCCCCGCGGCTGGTCCGATGAGTCTGGGGAGCTCTCGTGGTCTGTCCTACCGTCCCACCAACTTTCGCAAAAACTCGAATCGATAGTGGTTGTTAAGACTATTGCCGTATCCTCCGATGCACCGCGAGCACCAGATGGAGATGGGCGGGGGCATGGAACATTTGGAACACATGGGACATATGGAGCATATGGACATGGGGCACCATCACATG
>JARDZQ010000350.1 GCA_029240775.1 Rubrobacteraceae bacterium
GTCTACGACTACCTGATCAGCACGGAGTTCCTGGCCAACGTGATCGCCTCCGTGCTGGTGATCCTCATCGGGCTCTTCGTCTACCGGGTGCTGACGCACGGGGTGCCGCGCGTGCTGCGGTGGCGGCGGCGCAGGGCTGAGGACCTGCTCGACGCGGAGGCCGTCGCCCGCATAAAGCGCCAGGACACGGCGATCACCCTCATAAGGAACGCCCTGCGCTACATCTTCTTCGTGATCGTGGTGCTCTTTATCTTTAGCATCTTCGTCCGCAACCCGCTGCCGGCGACGGCCGGCGCGACGATCATCGCCGCGATCATAGGCTTTGGAGCGCAGAGCTTCCTGCGCGACGTGATCGCCGGGTTCTCGATCATCTTCGAAGGGCAGTACAGCGTCGGGGACTTCGTCGAGGTGCAGCCGCAAGGGGTGTCGGGCATCGTGGAGGAGCTGGGGCTGCGCATGACGAAGGTACGCTCGCTCTCCGGGGAGGTGAGCTACATCCCGAACGGCGCGATGCAGGGGGTGACCAACTACGTCTCGGGCAAGCAACGCTTCACCATCGAGGTCCAGCTCTTAGACCCCGAGGCCGTTCCCAGGGTGCTCGGCTCCCTCGACGAGGTCTCGGAGCTCTACCTCACCCCGCCGCGCCTCGTGGAGCGCGAGGAGACCGGCGGTAGGGTACGGCTGCGCATCCTGGCCGGCGTCCTACCCTCGATGGCCTGGCTCGTCGAGGAGAACCTCGTCGCCCGTATAAAGGCCGCCGCCGGCGAAGAAGCTCTCGCGACGGACCCCCTCGTCTACAAGGTAGACCAGGAGAACCTGCGCAAGGTCAGAGAGCTTCTGCCCCAGGAGGTGGAGAGGAACCTGCCCCCCGAGGCAGAGAGCAAGCTCCGCGGCTCCTAAAGCGGTTTGCGGAAGTTCATTGAGCTTCTGCAAACCGCGCTGTCAGCCGTCAGCACGCTCCAGCCTGCGGCTACCGCTTTCAGCGCTCGGCTTTATATCGTCTTGCTGATAGCTGAAGCCTGATGGCGTTTGCAGAGAGAGGTTGAACCTCTCTCTGCAAGCCGCTCTAGGCGCCTTCCCCTTCTTCGTCCTTCTTCTCTCCGGGCCGCCAGTCGCCGCGCAGGTGACCGTTCTTCTGGGCCTTCTCGCGCGCCTGTTGCTCGCGCTCTAGCCTCTCGGCCGCCGCGGAGAGGAGCTCCTTCACCTTCTCTAGCCGCTCCTTCTCGGAGGTGAGCTCCAGGATCTGCTGACGGATCTCAAGGTCGAAGTCTATGCGGCCAGCGATCGCGAACGAGAGGTTGCGGTAGGGAGGCTGTATCTCTATACCTACCGAGCCCTCCGTAGCCGCCTCCACGACCCGTTCGAGCAGGACTATGCACTCCTCGGCGAGTGCCGTCACGTCCTCCTCCGGCTCCTCCGCGAGGTACTCGACCTCCCCGACGTAGTAGGGCTTGCCGGTGAGGATGCTGTTGAGCTTGAAGCGCCGCGAGCCCTCGACCAGGATCAACATCCGCCCGTCCTCGTAGCGCTCGACGAGCTCGACGATCCTGGCCGTGCAGCCCACGCGCCGCGTCCCGCCCTCGTCGGCCAGGACCATCCCGAACTCGCTCTCGCTCTCCAGGCACTCGTTGACCATCTGCTTGTAGCGCTCCTCGAAGATGTGGAGCGGCAACGGCGCTCCGGGCATGAGCACCACGTTGAGCGGGAAAAGAGGTATGTCGGTCACGCGCATGCTCCTTCCGCCATTTCGACCGTTATTATCTCACGCTTCACCGGATCTCTGCGCCGGGTATCATGGGTGTCGTGGAGGAGAGGATACACGCGGGCCACGTGGCATTGGTAACTGGAGGCGGACGCGGCATCGGAGCGGCGACAGCGCGGCTCCTGGCCCACCGGGGCGCCGCGGTCGCCATCGCCGCTCGCACCGAGGACGAGGTCGTCTCCGTGGTGGCGGAGATCAGGGCGCGCGGCGGCTCCGCCCTCCCGCTCGTCGTTGATGTCTCGGACGAGCACTCGGTCGCCTCTGGCTTCGAGAGGGTCCGCTCCGAGCTCGGTCCCGTAACCATCCTCGTCAACAACGCGGGCACCCCTGGCGTCCCGCTCCCTGTCGCGGCCACGGAGGTCACCGACTGGCGCCGCGTCTTCGAGGTCAACGTCACGGGGGCCTTTCTCTGCGCCAGGGAGGCGCTGCCGCAGATGACCGCCGAGAACTGGGGGCGTATCGTCAACGTCTCGAGCGCCGCCGCGAGGCACCCGCTCGCCGGCATGGCCGCCTACGGCGCCTCCAAGGCCGCCCTCGACCAGCTTACCCGCGTGCTCGCCCTCGAGGGAGGGCCCTACAACATCGTCACCACCGGCGTATATCCCGGTGTGGTGGACACCAGGATGCAGGAGGAGTCGCGCAGTTTCGGCGCGAACCTCATCGGCAAGCAGCTCCACCGCATGTTCCAGGGCTACCGCGACTTCGGGATGCTCAGAGAGCCCGAGGAGCCGGCGGACCTGATCTCCTACCTCTGCACCCCCGCCGCGAGCCGACTGAACGGCCACATCCTCCGCCTCGGACAGCTCGAGGCGCTGCAGAGGGAACCGTGACGTTAGCAGGCAAAACCGCTATCGTCACCGGTGCCTCCTCGGGTATAGGCGAGGCTACGGCGCGCCTGCTCGCCGCCGAAGGGTGCAACGTCGTCCTCGCAGCCCGCCGCGAGGACCGGCTGAACTCTCTGGCCGCCCGGCTCGGCGAGGGGGCGCTCGCTGTGCCCACCGACGTGACAGACGCCGCCGCCTGCGCCGCGCTCGTTGCCCGCGCCCTCGAGCGCTTCGGCTCGCTGGAGATCCTCGTCAACAACGCCGGGGTCGGGCTCTACGGCTCCGTCGCCAATGGCGAGCCCGAGGACTGGAGAAAGATGTTCGACGTCAACGTGCTCGGCGTCCTCTACACCACCCGCGCCGCCGTGCGCCACATGCTATACCGGAGCTCCGGCGACATCGTCTTCGTCTCCAGCCTCGCGGGCCGCCGCGTCCCCCACCCGAGCGGGACCGTCTACGCGGCGACCAAGCACGCGATCACCGCGATAGCCGAGGGCCTGCGTATGGACCTGCACGACAAGGGCATTCGGGTGATCAACGTCGAGCCCGGCCTTGTCAGGACCGAGTTCCCAGAGAGCTCGCACGCGAGCGCGAGAGAGTACTATGAGGAGAAAGCTTACGCCCCGCTGGAGACCGATGACATAGCAGCGGCCGTAATCTATGCCGTGAGCCAGCCTCAGCGGGTCAGCGTCAACGAGGTCGCGGTCCGCCCCACACAGCAACCGAAATGAGGCTTTGAGGCAAGGTCTGTGTCCCGATCGGTTAGTCTGACGCATCGTCTAGTGCCGGCGTCGCCATACTCCGGCCCCGCCAACGGCGAGAGGGCCGCTCTAACGCGGCCCTCGCAAAAACCTCAAGACC
>JARDZQ010000351.1 GCA_029240775.1 Rubrobacteraceae bacterium
GGAAATAGATGCTGATGTAACCACGCCTCGTCCGTCTGCGCGCGGCTTACCGCCCCCTGAGCCCTAATACTGCTCCGAAAGCTGAGCAGGCACACAGCGACCTTCATCCACCAAAGACAGAGGAAGGCCAGATTCTCAAAGGTTTCTATGGGTTTGTGCAAGTGTATTGGCTGCGCTCGCGGCTCATGGCCTGGCCGTGACCGTGAGGGTAAGAGGTGTGGTTGTGAGTACTGTACGGAACTCCTCGGAGAACTTCTTCAGGAATTCTTTTCCGGCGTGGCTCGCGGCGCGCATCGCGGCGGGGACCGCTGCGCTAGCCTCCCTGCGCACAACCTCGGGAATTCTCTCAGATATCCACTTTCTCATCGTCCACCTTAGACAAAGTTCTTGCCGTCCGGGATACGCCGAAGATCAATCCAGCTCTATCCGCTCCCGCCTGGGAGCCTCGCCGCCTGCTACCTTCTCTGGGGTAATGAACGCCGCGACGCCTCTAAGCACCTCTACCCCTGCGCGGCGGAGATGTCTTGCGGCCCGCACGCGGCGCTCCCCCGGCACGAGCGCGTAGGCGACGAGGCCGAGCAGGGGGTAACGCCTGGGCTCAGGAGAGGACATCGCGCAACCTCACCCTCAGCCGCCCCTCCTCGATGCCAGCGCCCGCGGCGTGCAGCCGGGCTATCGAGTCGGGGAGCAGGATGTTCCGCCTGTAAGTCCCTACCCGTACGAAGAGCTCGGCCCCGTTCTTGGAGAGGTCTATGTCCTTCTTCTGCGCCAGGGGCAAGTTGAAGACCACGTCGTAGCCTTCGGCGTTCTTCTCTATCTCGTGCGTGGCGCCCCGGAAGAGCACCGCGAGTGGGTCCGTCCCGTCAAAGACGTCTTCGGCCAATTCGCCGAGCGCCTCAAGGCCGTAAATCTCGCGGTCGAAGAGGCGGGCCGAGAGGAGCGGTATCGGGGAGAACGAGTCCTCTATCGTCCCAAGGTGCTGCGCCTGCGCCGCGCGCCAGCGGTCGAAGTACGGGTCCGAGACCTCTTCCGGCAGGAGCCGGTTCACGACCACGGCGTCCACCCCGTAGTCGTAGAGGTTCAAGTACGTGTAGGCGCGACGCGCCTCGGCGACGACCATCTTCTCGGCGTTCACCACGAGCCTGACGGAGGCGTTCTCCCTGTTGGTGAGGATCTCTTCGACGCCGGCTATCGCCTCGTAGAACCTCTGGCCGGCGGCGAACACGCTGTCCTCGGGGAACGGGGGCAGAGAGTTCACCCTGCTGGCGAAGGGCCGGACCAGCTTCGCGGCGCGGCGTTGGATCGGGAAGATCTTCTCGACGTACCAGCTCATCTGGTCCGGCAGGCTCAAGAGCTTTAGCGTCTCGCCTGTGGGCGCCGCGTCCACGATGAGCGCGTCGTAGTCGTCCTCGCGGTGGTGCCGCCGAACCATAAGCAACCCGAAGAGCTCGTCCATCCCAGGGAGCAGCGCCAGCTCCTCGGCTGCCAAAGTGTTGGCGCCCTGCCACTCGAAGACGGTGGCGACGTAGGCCTGGATCTCGGCCCAGTTGTCCTCGAGCATGGCCGTGTAGTCGGTCTCCTGGGCCCACACTCCCGGCGCCATCTCCTTCGGCTCCGGCCCGACGGGCGCGTCGAAGGCGTCGGAGAGCGAGTGCGCGGGGTCAGTGCTCATCACAAGCACCCTCTTCCCGATCCGCGCGGCCTCGAGCGCGGTCGCCGCGGCCACGCTCGTCTTGCCGACGCCGCCCTTCCCGGTGTAAAGGATCGTCCTCAAGCCTGCAAAGCCGCCGGGTCTGCAACGAACGTCGCCGCCATGCCGGCTGCGAGAACAGCTATCAGGCCAAAGTACGCCAGCGCCACCAGGAGCCGGTGTTTCGGATCGACCTCGTAGTACTCCTGACCTTCCGGGGTGTTGCGAGCCCTCCAGCGCCGCCACAGCTCCATCCCGCCGAGCAGGGCGATCAGGATCAGGACCGGGTTCGGGCTCACGATTACCAGCGCCGCGACGCCCGCGATCCCCACGAGCCAGAACACTGGCGAGAGCGCCCCGACCGCCCGCCCGCCGTCGAGCGGCAACATCGGAAGCAAATTGAACAGGTTGAGGAAGAACCCGACGTACGCGAGCCCGAGAAACAGCGGCTCCTGTGTGAGCTCGTAGATCCCCCACGCCCCGAGCGCGCCGAGAGAGCCGAGGACGGGTCCGGCTAGCCCAACGCGGGCCTCGGCCAGGGCATTCTTCGGCATCTGCTTCATCATCACGAGCGCTCCGAGGAAGGGTATGAACATCGGGGCAGACGCCGGTATCCCCTCGCGCCGCAGCTGCAATACGTGCCCCATCTCGTGCACCCAGATCAGGACGACGAACCCGACCGCGAACCACACCGGGAAGAGCAGCGCGTAAGCGCCGACGCTCACCACCATCGTCAGCGCGGTCCCCAGGAACTTGGCCTTCAGCGCGAGCAGCGCGAGGCTCTTGAACTTCACGAGCAAGAGCCCGACCGCCGCGAGCGGCGCGAGCAGGCGCCTGATCAGGCTCCAGCCCCCGCCCTCGGATCGCGGATACTCCGGGCGACGCTCTTCGAGATCGCTCCGGAAGACGGGCTCCCGCGCCCGACCTTCGTCGAACGGATCGGGAAACGAGGGACGGTCCATGACCAGATTATACCGCCCAAGGAGCCTTGAACGGCCTAAGGAGAGAACGAGTCTCCGCACAAGGTTTTCAGGTTCTAGGTTCCTAGGCATTCGGCCATCAAGAGCCGATCGAGGGTCGCAGTCCGTCCCCTCAAGACCTAGAGCCTTTACTCTAGGCGGGCGGGCGACGCTCCTGCTCGAAACGCTGCTGCTCCTCGACGGTCCGGATCGCCTCGGGCACAGCCTCGAGCCGGCCGCGCGGTATCGGCTCCCCGCTGATGTCGGAGAGCCCGTAGGTACCCTCCTCAACCTTCTGCAGGGCTCTGTTGACGATCTCGAGCCGCTGCTCGACCTGCTCGGCGATCGTCGCGTCCATCTCGCGGTTGAAGATCTCCCGGCTCATGTCCCCGGCGTCGTGCTCGGTGAAGTCCCCCTCCCCCTCGCCCCGCAGGCGCTCGTCTTCCTCCGCGCCGCGCAGGACCCTGAGCAGCTCCTCCCTGAGGCTCTCCAGCCGCTCCTTCTGCTGCACGATGAAGTTCTCGTCAAGCTCTTTGTTCGTAGCCATAGTAAGGTTCCCTCCAAAGATGAGAAGTCTGCAAGGTTAAAGGATTATCTTTTCCCGTCAGGGGCCAATCCTACACGGTAGCGGACGCCACCACGCGCGGCTTCGCGTTCGGGGGCGGTTGAGGCGGCGTGCGTCCCCACGAAAGGAGACGTTCGATCCGGCTGAGGTGCTGGCGCGCGGGCTTGGGCTGCTCCCACAGCTCGGCCCGCAGCTGCCCGTCCTGGGCAAAGATCCTGACGTAGGTC
>JARDZQ010000352.1 GCA_029240775.1 Rubrobacteraceae bacterium
GGTGAGGAAGAGATGTCCCAGCGCCTCCGCCACGTCGAAACCGAAGAAGTCCGAGAGGAGGCTCTGGAAGACGGCGTCGGCGGCCGCGAAGAGGGCGCCGAAGAGAAGCAGGAGCGGGGCAGCGAGCAGAACGCCGCGCACCACGGCGAGGGCGGGAGCCCGCCACCTCCCTCGCGCCACCTGACGCCATTCGACCTCGCGCGCCACCACGGGTACCGGTCCGGCAGAGCTCAGCGCTCCGGCGTAGAGGCCGCCCAGCACGTACTCCGAGACGCCGGCGAGCCGCAGCCGGCCGGTCCGGGCCCGCAGCAGGGTGAGGGAGGCAGCGACGACAAACGCGAGGAGGTTCAGGGCCGCCAGCGCGGCGGAGTCCCTCCAGGCGACGCAGAGCGCGAACAGCATCGCGACCGGGACAAGCCACCTCCCCTCCCCCGTGATCTGCAGATGCCCGCGTCGGATCGCGACCACCGCGGCGCCTACCAGCGCTCCGACCCACAAGAAGAAGTTGATCCCCCACGGCGTCGCCCGCAGCAGCCAGTCGCCCAGCAGCCCGAGCGCCAGCGCCCCTCCGAGGACCCCGAGCCCGAGCCTCGTCTTGCCATCCACCCGCGAACACCTCCCTGGATCGCCTAAGCGCACCTTAACGGGCAGATGTAACAGGAGGGGCGACAGCCCGGTTAAGAAGGTCTAATCTCGTTGAAGCTCTTCGGCCCGGAGATAACAGACCGTTACCTTCCCTCAGCCAGAACGGCGGCGATCCCTTCGCGAACGCTTTCCGCGTCGAGCCCGCGGACAGCGAGGGTCGTCCGCCGCCGCGTCACGTCTTCGGCGGTCACCGCCCACTCCTCGTCGGCGGCATGGTGGATCTGCGCCCAGAGGTCCGGGCCCGCGGGATGCACCCTATCGAGCGCCTCCGGGAAGCTCGCGGCGTAGCCGAGAAGGTCCCCGGCTTCCCCGCCGTAGAGCTCCGCCAGGTGTCGCGCGGTTGCGGCGTCGAGGGTGCTGCGAAGGGCGCGCTCGTCGGGCGGCGACGCGCCGGGGAGGGGGTCGAGGCACGGATGCAGCCTCCTGGGCCGCACCTCTGATGGGAGCGCGCGCAGGGCATCGAGCGCGATCGGGCGGTGGGTAGTCAGCTTGCCTCCGGCGACGGAGACCATGCCGGCCGGACCGACGCTGAGAAGGTGCTCGCGCGAAGCATCGAAGGTCGGTTCGTGGCCCGGCCGCAGCACGCGGAGCCCGGCGAAGGAGCACAGCACCCGGTCGCGGCGCACCAGGTCGTTAGGCAGGAAGCGGGACGCGGCTTCCAGGAGGTAAGCTTCCTCGGTGGGGGTGGGCACGACCGAACCGGGATCTCCCTCATAGGAGGTATCTGTGGTTCCGACCAGAACCGTTCCGTGCCAGGGGACAGCGTAGACGTGCCGACCGTCACGAAGAGTGAGTGCCATCGCCGCCCGCCACTCGCCTTCGAGCGGCAATACCAGATGCACGCCCTTGCTGAGCCTGACGGCAGGCTGTCTGCGCGGGTCCTCCAGCAGACGAAGGTAGTCGAGCCAGGGCCCTGTCGCGTTCACGACCGCCCGGCAATGCAGCTCGAAGGAGCCCTCGCGCCCCTCCAGGACGGCGCCGGAGACCTTACCCCGATGCTTGCTCAACGCCGTGACGCGCACATGGTTGGCGGCCACGGTTCCCGCCCGTACGGCCGCCTTGACGGTGGCGAGCGTCAGCCGGCCGTCGTCGGTTACCGCCTCCTGGACGAGACCACAACGAGTGCCGGCAGGCAGAGCGCGGAACGCGCCTGCTGCAAGACGGGGCCTGCGAAGACAGCCGAGCGCCCGGTAGGGGAGCAGTCCGGCGGCCGTCAGGTACCTCGACCAAGCTGCCTCCTCCGTGTAAAGGAGAACCGGCAGCGGGCGCACCAGGTGCGGCGCGATACGAGTAGCCAGCAAGCTCCGCTCCCGAAGCGCCGCGCGGACGAGCCGGAATCTCCGCGTCCGCAGGTACCGCAGTCCACCGTGTACCAGCTTGCCGGAGGCGCTCGAGGTGGCTCCCCCGAAGTCTCCGGCGTCCACGAGCGCCACCCGCAGCCCGGCACGCGAAGCCTCGAGCGCCACCCGCGCCCCCACGATGCCGCCCCCGATTACCAGCAGGTCGAAGCTACGCCGTCCCAGCGTCTCCAGCGAGCGCTCACGGATCTCGGCCCCACGTACGCTCAAGCGCGGCTCTCGATCGTGCGTGAGCCGGCGACCATCTCCGCCACGGTCTCTGAAAGGAGATCCAAAGCCTCATCTGGCAACTCCGGATAGACCGGCAGGAAGACCACGCGAGACATGATCCGGTCAGCGTCTTCCGGGGTGAAACGCGAGAGACCTGGCGGCGCAGGGACGGGCGCTATGCTGCTGGTGGCCCGGCTCGCGTCGAACCCCCGTTCCCGCAGCGCACAGACGAGCGATTCGGGGTCCGGGACTACTACCGGGAAGAGCCAGTGCGTGCGCGCCCGGGCGTCGCTGCCCGGGTGCAGGACCGTCCCGGGCAGGCACCCCGCCACACGTTCGCCGCTCTCGGCCCGCCGGGCGAGCCGGGCAGCCTCAAAGGTGCGCAGCCGGCGCGAGAGCAACGCGAGCAGCGGCGCCGAGGGTCTGTGCCGGATCCTTCGAAGCAACTCCTCGCTCCCCTCGCCCGGGAAAGCTCTGACTACGCCGTTCACCACGTCGTCGAGGTCGCGGCCGGCTATCTCGCAGCCCCTGGCCAGGAGCCCGTACACGAGCGGGTTCCCCACCAGCACGAGAGATAGCGTCTTGATCAGCCGCCCGGCGTACTGGCGACGGGTCTGGACGGGCCAGCCTTCCTGTAACCTGCGCATCGCCGCCAGGAGGTCGGGGTTCCGCACCCGCAGAACCGCTCCACCCACCGCCGTCGTCGTCTTGATGGAGCCGAAGCTGAACATGGAGGCGTCGGCCAGAGGATATCCGGTGTCTTCGGGGCCGCGGAACGCCTGGGCGCAGTCTTCTATCAGCAACAAGCCATGCCTCCGGGCGAAGGCGGCGATGGGAGAGGGATCGAAGCGCCCACCGAAGAGCTGGGCGACCATGACCGCGCGGGTCCGGGGAGAGAGAGCCGCCTCCAGAAGCTCGATACGAGGCTCGAGGGTCGAAGGGGCTAGATCCAGGGGCACCGCCCTCAGGCCATGCCCCTCGATGAGCCTGACCATGTCCGGGTGGGTGACGGCGGAGACGATGACCTCCCCGCCCGGCTCCTCATCGAGCGCCCCGAGAAGCAGGTCGAGCCCCGAACGTACCGAGAAGCACACCAGCACATCTTCCCCCAGCGAGAGCGCACGCACGACCCCCGCAGCGAGCCGACTGCGCCCGAGAGCCCAGACACAGGCTGAGAGCCCGAAGATCAGATCGCGCACTCGGATATCAAGCCGGTGTCGCGGGTA
>JARDZQ010000353.1 GCA_029240775.1 Rubrobacteraceae bacterium
CCTCTACGCTTTGCACCTCGCCATCATCCTCTCCTGGTTTCACGACAGGACGCCTGAGGCCCGTGCTACGCGCGAGCTCGTTGGCTCCGCCCGCGAGACGCTCCGGTACCTGCGGCCGGCGTTCCGGCTCCCACCGATGTCCCGCGTCCTCTCCCGGCTCGCCGGTGCGCTGAACGACATCGGCATGAACACCACCGGCCCGTCCAGAGGCGAACCCAGGAAGGCGTGATGACCACGCGGCAAGACGCCGAACTGTCACCATGGGGGTTGCTCTGGGGCGTCTTCTGGCGCAGCGTGCTGTGGTACACGGTGGCGGGGGCGGTGCTAGGCGGACTGTACGGGTGCGCGATCATCGCGGTCGCCATGTTTTCGACCGATGCGAGCGAGGCCATAGAGCTCTCCGAAGTGTGGGCCATGCGCGCGATAGTGGCGTTCTTTGGTGTGACGGGGTTCATCGCGGGTTGGGCGCTGGCGCGCGCTATCGGGCGGGAGATGCGGCCTTTGCTCGGCGCCGTGATAGGAGGCATGGCCGGTGTCCAACTGGGTGGATTCCACTACTTGTTCGCTTACTTCTATGCGTTCCCTTTCGGCACGGTCCTCGGGGGAGCGTACGGTCTGGCGGTAGGGTTCGTAAACGCTATCCTGGTGGCGGCTCTTACGCGGGCGCTCTTCTTCCCGCTATCGGAACCCCGACTTTACCGGCGGGCGGTCGTGTGGACGAGCCTGCTCGGGGTGCTGATCCTGCCGGGGTTCTGGTTCGTGATCCTCATACGATCTTCGGGATACACGGAGGTCGGCAGCATGACCGGCACTTTCTGGGGCGACGTATTCATTTACGCGGGCTTTCCGCCGCTGATACTCGCTCTCGTGGCCCAGTGGTTCGGCGGACGCCTGGCAACCTGGTACGGGATAGTAGCTCCCAGGACGCCAGCAACGACAGAGGCGCCGACGCTCCGGCGGACGCTGCGCCGCGAGAAGCCCCGGCGGATTGCATACGCGGCGCTCGCGCTCACGGTGCTCGTGCTGCTCGCGGCGGGCTTCAGACTGTACCAGACGCGCACGATCCTGACGCGCATCCCGAGCAGGGAAGCCATCCTCAGCCGGGACGGGGAAAGGGCAGCGGTTCTCGCTCCCGGAGAGTTTGAGGTCTACAGCGTACCGGAAGGCCGGAGACTGCACGCGCTGCCGCTCGGCCGGGAGGAAGCTTACGATCTGGACGCGGCCGTATGGGCCTCCAACGGCAGGTTCCTGGCGACATCAGATGGCGGGTGCGTACACGTCTACGACGCGGTGGAGAAAGCTGAGGTCGCGCAGTTGCCCGTCGAGGCCGCCGCCCAACTTGCCTGGAGCCCGGATGGATCTTTGCTGGCCGTCTCGACCCTGGAGGGAACGGATAATCCGTTCGCCGCCGAGAGCGAGGCGCGCATATGGAGCAGGGATAGCAGGAGTTGGACCCACACCCTCCCCGTGGGAGAAGTGTGGTCCGACCCCGAAGATTCCACCCTGGCCTTCGATGCAAACGGCGACACCTTCGCGGCGACGACGATGGACGACGGAGTCCAACTCTGGGATACGAGTAACGGAAGACTCGTGCGCGAACTGCGGGCGGGCGGACAAGAAGCCTACTCCTGCGCCGAATACTCCATAGTTTTCAGCCCGGATGGGGAGCTGGTGGCGTCGAGCGGGTGGGGTGGCGTGTGCGTGTGGAATTCGCAGAGTGGAGAGCTACTCTGGGAAAAGAGGATCCAAGAGCAGCAGGTATGGGCGCTGGCGTTCTCGTCCAACGGCGACCTACTCGCCTCCGGCGGTATTGCCGAAGAGGTCGAGGTATGGCGGGCAAGCGATGGGACTTTGATCCGGACGCACGATGGACCTGAGGGGAGCATCGGCGGCATCACGAGCGTGGCTTTCGATCCGGATACGGAGCGCGTGATCTCGTTTCACAGTGGGGAAAGCGTCGTGAGGACCTGGCCCCGGTGAATGACTTGCACACTCCCGGAAGCGGAGGACCGATGCGCGGCGACCGCGACGAGAAGGCATGGGCCTTCGAGTCGGCGGTGGAGAAGGCGCTCTGGTGGATGCTGCGGTCGACACTCGGGCGGGCGTTACGCCTGATGCTCCGTCTCTGGCGGGGCAGCAAGATATTCAGGATTACGTCATACGCAGGCGCGGGCATATTGGTGACCGCCGGGATAGCCTTCACGAGCGTCCGGATTTATGAGAACCGGCACGCAAGCATACACGTCGGTCCCGGCGCATACGAATTGAGCCTGCGAGGTGACCGGTTCTCCATCTACACGGCGAAGGGCATTGAGGTATGGAACCTGGATAATAGGCGGCGGATAGGGACGGTTCGTGATGGAGATCAGACACCAGACTTCATGAGCCCGGACGGACGGCTGCTCGCCGGGGGAGTGCAGCACGGCGAGTATCCGGAGCACACCGTGGAGGACATCCGGATACGGCGTACGGAAGATGGTTCGGTTATACGGATGATCGACACCGCGAAGGACACCGGCTGGCCCGTGTGGAGCCCGGACGGCGAGTTGATCGCGCCACTTACCCCGGATGCCATACAGGTCGTGAGGGTACGCGACGGGCGGCTCCTTACGAGCATCGAGGGCTATCCGCCACTGGCAGAGGATCCGGTGCCGATAGTCTGGTCCCCCGACGGACGTTTCCTCGCCATGAAAGGCGAGCGGGGCGGCATCGCGCTCTGGGACGTGACCAGTGGCCGCTACCTTCGCACGCTCGAAGGTGACTTCGAGTCGGGCATCTCCTTCAGCCCGGACGGGCGGCTGTTCGCCGAGGGCGGAACCCCGGTGAAGCTGAGAAGCACGACCGATGGTAGCGTCGTCCGGAAGCTTAGGAGTGGCGAACCAGCCGGTCCAGTGTATGCCAGCTCGGTGCTCGCCTTCTCTCCCGGCGGCGAGCTCTTGGTGACGGGAGGCGCCGATGGCAGGATCCGGCTGTGGCAAGTGAATGACGGCAAGCTCCTCACAGAGTATTCGAAGCACGCTCACAACGAGACCGATGACACATCGTCGGTGCTCGCCGTCGCCTTCTTCCCGGATGGGCGGCATATCGCCTCGCACGGGTCCGACGAGACGGTACGCGTCTGGCCGGTCGAGGATTACGGACTCGAAGACGAACGATAGTTGGAGGCGTCGCATGGGCGACGAAATAAAGCTTACCCATCCCAACATTGTAGAGACCGCGCCTACGAGATCACACCGCACTGGCCACGTGCGGGCGCAGAGTAAGAAATGCTTTGACGCGCCTTCGCGCTGTTGTTAGGCTCCGCGCGTACCCTCTGGAAAGGAAAGGCATGGCGCTGAACGAGGCACTACTCAAGCGGTTGATCGAGACGCCCGGTGTCTCCGGGCGGGAGGAGCGGCAGCGCGAGATAGCACGCGAGGAGCTTGGCTCTCTGAC
>JARDZQ010000354.1 GCA_029240775.1 Rubrobacteraceae bacterium
TGACGTGCGCGGCGTCCCCGATGAGCAGGAGCCCCGGCCCGTACCAGCGCGGGCAGCGGCTCGACTCGACCGAGAGCAGCGACGCCTGGCTCCAGTCAGTGACATGCTCGATGCGGTCGGCGTACTCGGGTATGAGCTCGGCGAAGCCCCGGTGAAGCGCCTCGATGCCCTCGCGGCGTAGCTCGGGGTAAGTCCCCTTGGGGATAATATAACCGCCCTGCCAGTAGTCGTCGCGGTCGAGCATGACCGCGGCGTGCCCCCGGCCGAAGCGGCCAACTATCCCCTCGGGGTCCTCCTTTTTCCTGGGCAGCTTGAACCAGAGCACGTCCATCGGTGGCGAGGTCTTTATGGGCTCGAAGCCGGCCAGACGCCGCACGCGGCTCCCGCGCCCGTCCGCCCCGACCGTGAGGACCGCGCGCACCTCGTGCCAGCCATCCTCCGATTCGTAGCGGACGCCCCGGACGACGCCGTCCTCCTCGACAAGCTCCCGCACCCGCGCCCCCATTACGAGCCTGAAGTTCGGGTACCGAGAGGCTTCTCCCGTGACGAACTCGAGGAAGCTCGTCTGGGGCATCATCGTGATGTATGGGTACTTGGTCTTGAGGCGGCCGAGGTCCACGGGCGTGAAGGGTCCGGAGACGGTCTGGAGGGTGAAGGTCCTGAGCTCGGTGTGGCGGAGCTCGAGCAGCCTCTGTGCCAGACCGAGCTGGTCCATGATCTCCATGACGGAAGGGTGCAGCGTGTCGCCCCGGAACTCGCGGTCGAAGTCAGGGTGCGCCTCGAGCAGCGTGACGTCCACGCCGGCCCTCGCGAGCAGCAGCGACAGGACGGCCCCACCGGGACCGCCGCCAACGACGCAGCAGGTCGTCCGTCTCACGTCGCGGACTGTCTCGGCATGCCTCTCTACGGACCTCTGGGTCTGCATGTGCCCTCCTAACCTTCGGGCCGGAGTCCTTCCAGAAACAGGTTGACCGCGTTCTCTATGTGCTCTTCGTCTGTCAGACCATCCTCTCTTATGGCCGGAAAGAACAGCTTGCCTCCGGCCTGGGGAAGGAGCATTCCTATAAAAGCCCTGGCGCTGGACCTTACGTCGTGCGGGCGGAGCCTGCCCAGCTCGACCTGGCGCGCCATGTATCGCTTGAGGAATCCCAGCACCCGCTTTATCACAGCGCTGCCGAATAGTTGGGCGATCTCGGGCCGCCTGATGGCCTCTCCCATTATGAGCCGAACCATCCGCTGGGCTGCGGGGTCGTCGAAGGTCGAGAGGTAACCCCTGGCAATGGTCGGCAACACCCTGTCCGGCGGCTGGTCCAATAGCCCGGTCGGTTCGCGCACAGTACGCAACACAGGGATCTTGGACCCCAATACCTCCCGAAAGAGCGCCTCCTTGTCCGGGAAGTACCAGTAGATCAGGGCCGGAGACTGTAACCCCGCAGCCCGCGCTATGCTCTTGATCGTCGCCCCCTTGAAGCCTTTCTCCGAGAACTCCTCGAAGGCCGCATCAAGGATCTGACCCCGCCGGTCAACCTCCTCCACTAACCCTATGCCTCCTTGATTAAACGTTCAATAACCGAAGCTTATCCCTGATTGAACGTTATGTCAAGAGGGAGCTGGCGCGCTATTCTGGGGGGGACCTGTATGATGCGGTGTCGGTCGGCGTCTGAGGAGTGCTGGAGTGCGGGAAGGGTTCGTGAGCGTCGCATCGCCGGGGGCGTACTGCGTCTCGGACGGTACAGGTGACTTCGACGGTTCGGCGGGGCTAGGGCTGTTCATGGGGGATGTACGGCACCTCTCGCGGCTGCGGCTCCGGGTCGGGGGTGCGCGGCTGGTACCGCTGGCCTCCTGGGTGCGGGGTTCGGAAGCCGAGTTCGCCGTGGCGGCCGGGGTCGGCCCCGAGGGGGTGGACGTGGTACGGCGGCGGTTTCTCGGGAGCGGGATGGAGGAGGAGATCCTGCTCGCCAACGAGTCCTCGGTGGCGGTCGAGGTCAGGGTCGAGCTCGAGTGCGAAGCGGATTTCAGGGACATTCTGGAGTTGCGGGGATTCGGGGAGGCGGCGGAGCGCGGCGAGGTCCTGGAGAAGGTGCAGGACGGGAGGCTGTGGTTCGCCTACCGGCGGGGCGCGTTCAGGCGGGGGACGCTGGTGCGGATCGTGGGGGAAGGAATAGAGCCGCTTGCGGAGCCGGGCCGCCTCTCCTTCGACGTCCATCTCGGGCCGGAGGAGACGCGCGGCGTGCGGGTATCCGTGGAGCTGGAGGAGGGTGGTAGGGAGGTGCGTCTCAAGGAGTCTGCGTCGCTCTATTCGGGAGCGCCGAGGCTGGAGACGGAGTGGGAGGCGTTGCGCAGGAGCTGGGAGCGGAGCGTGGAGGACCTCGAGTCGCTAACCTTCGATGCCGGTGGAGGGTTGCTCGTCCCTGCTGCAGGTGCGCCGTGGTTTATGGCCCTCTTCGGGCGGGACTCGCTCATCACCGGGTACCAGGCCATGATCCTCGGCCTCGAGCCCGCCAGGAACGTGCTCCGGGCGCTCGCCCGGTACCAGGCCACCGAGAGGGACGACTTTCGAGACGCGGAGCCGGGGAAGATCCCGCACGAGCTCAGGCGCGGGGAGCTCGCGTACTTCGGGGAGATCCCGCAGACCCCCTATTACGGCACCGCCGACGCGACCCCTCTCTTCCTCATCCTTCTGAACGAGGTCTGGCGCTGGAGTGGCGACGTGGAGTTCGTCAGGGAGATGGAAGGGGCGGCGCGACGCGCCCTGGATTGGATCTTCCACGCCGACCGTACCCGAGGCTACGTAGCCTACGCCACCCGCTCCACGGCCGGTCTCCAGAACCACGGCTGGAGAGACCGCTCGAACTCGATGCTGTTCCGCGACGGGACTCGCGCCGAAGGCAAGATAGCAACCTGCGAGGTCCAGGGTTACGTCTACGACGCGTACCTGCGGACCGCCCAGCTCGCGGAGCTGATCTGGGGGGACGAGAGCCTGGCCATGAGGCTCCGGGTGGAGGCCGGGGATCTCAGAGGGCGTTTCGACGGGGACTTCTGGATGGAGGATCGCGGTTACTACGCCCTCGCCCTCGACGGAGCCGGGCACCGGGTCGACTCGATAGGCTCCAGCGCCGGACACCTCCTCTGGAGCGGCATCGTTTCCGCAGAGAGGGCGCGTGCCGTCGCTTACCGGCTGATGGGCGAGGAGCTCTTCAGCGGGTGGGGCGTGCGGACCATGGCCGAGGGGGAGGGAGGTTACGATCCGAATTCCTACCACAACGGCTCAGTCTGGCCCCACGACAACGCCCTTATCGCCCATGGGCTCCGCCGCTACGGTTTACTGGATGAAATGAACCGGATATCCACCGCCATCCTCGAAGCCGCTGTGCACTTCGATCACCGGCTGCCCGAGGTCTT
>JARDZQ010000355.1 GCA_029240775.1 Rubrobacteraceae bacterium
GCGGCGCTCCTCGTATCGGCGGGGGCCGTTGCCCTGCTGTGGGCCTTGCGCGCGTTGAGGACTCGGAGGGGCCAGCGTCTCCGGCTGGCTCTCACGACGCTCAGCGTGCTGGGCCTCGGCCTCATAGTCGCCGTGCTCGCCTTCCAGGCCGTCATGGCGGTCGCGGGCGGCGCGGACCTCCAGGAGTGTGGCACGAGGGCGAAAGCAACCGAGACTGGGGAACGACAGCCGACTGCGGCGGGGGGCGGCTTGTTTTCGCTGGTCGAGACGGGCCTCAACGCCCGGGGCGGTTCTTTGAGGGCTCGGCTCGGCATCTACGAAGCCTCGATAGAGTCCTGGAAGAAACGGCCGGTATTAGGGTGGGCGACGCAGCGGTACAGCGCCGAGTTGTTTCTGCCCCTGGGTTCTCATAGCATGTACCTGGGGACGCTGTACCAGAGGGGAATCCTCGGGCTGGCGGTGCTGCTGGCGCTTATCGGCTACGCGTTCTGGAGGCTCATAGGCGGCTTCCGGCGCTCGAACGACGCCCGGCTGAAGCTCTTCCTCGGCTGTGCCGCGGTCTCCTGCGGGGCCGCCAGCCTTGCCGGCATCCTGGACATCCTCGACGTAGATGTGATCGTCCAGGTCCTCTACTGGACGCTGCTCGGTCTCATCATCGGCGCGGCCGCCTCCGCTGGGCGTGACGACGCTGGCGAAGAGTCGGGCGATGGCCCGTAGAAGGGACCCTCGAAGAGGATGAGCTTGCCTGTGAGAGAGAAGATAAACGTCTTAGGCGTCGGGGTCGACCCGCTGACCGTCGAGGAGCTGCACGAGCGGATGCTGGCTTTCGTCGAGAACGGAGATCGCGCCCTCGTTCTCCACGCCAACGCCCATGGCCTAAACCTGGCATGCAGGGACGAGCGGCTGCGCGGCTTCTTGAACGGCGCCCAGATCGTCTTTTGCGACGGGGCGGGGGTGATGCTGGCGGCGAGGCTCCTGGGGCGGCGCATCCCCGAGAGGATCACCTACGCCGACTGGGCGTGGAAACTGGCCGCCTTCGCGGAGGAGCGGGGCTTCTCCCTCTTTTTCCTCGGGGCCCGCCCGGGGGTCGCGGAGAAGGCGGCGCGGCGCCTCGTGTATCGTTTCCCGAAGCTGCGGATCGCGGGGGCCGAGCACGGCTACTTCGACCGCACCCCGGGCAGCGCGGAGAACGAGGCCGTCATAAAGAAGATAAACGCTGCGAGGCCCGACGTACTCCTGGTGGGGTTCGGGATGCCCCTGCAGGAGTTGTGGCTCGCGGAGAACTGGGAGAAGGTAGACGCCAACGTCGCCCTGACCGGGGGGGCGGTCTTCGATTACGTTTCGGGCGAGCTACGCCGGGGACCTCCCTTCTTGACCGACCATGGCCTGGAGTCGGTCGCGCGCCTTATGGTCGAGCCGCGCCGAATGTGGCGGCGCTACGTCGTCGGTAACCCGCTCTTTCTCCTGCGGGTGCTCAAGCAGCGTCTGGGGCGTGGCGCGGCGCGACGGGCGTAGATGCCCGAACGAGGCTGTATACTGCGTGTAGGAGCGTTAGATCGGCAAGACTCCGAGGAGCGATTTGAGCAAGCTCTCCAACCTCCACGCGTTCCGGCGGCCTTTGGGCGTCCTGGCCCTGATAGCAGCTGACGCGGTGGGGCTACTCTTCGGGCTCGCGGTGGCGGCATACCTTGTCAGGGGCGGCCTCTTCGTGGAGGACGTGCTGCTTTTCGGACCGATTCTGCTGGCGGTTTGGATCGCGATCTTCGCCGCCCACGACCTCTACGACCGGGCGCACAAGCGCCGTAAGGCCGGCGGCCTGCTCGCGGCCATCTTCTGGGGCGCGGGGCTGCTCACGTTCGGCTCGATCGTTTACCCGCAGGCCAACTTCAAGCTCCCGGAGACCCTGCTGGCGGGCACGCTCGTCTTCCTCGTGTGCGGGGGCTTCAGGTTCCTCTACGAGGGGGCGATAGACAGGATCTACAGCCGGGGCATGGGACGCGCTCCCGCCGTCCTCGTAGGCGAGGAGAGGTCGAGATCCCGCGTCCGGAAGACGCTCGAAACGGTCCCCAGCGCCTACCAGTGTGTCGGGGAGGTGGACCTGGACGACGGGGGGTTGGATCTCGGGCTCTTGAGAAAGACTCTCGACCGCACGGGGGCGCGCAACGTGATCCTGGCCGGCGCCGAGCACCTCGAGGACGACGAGCTGCTGGAGCTCTTGCACTCCATGCGCTTGAGGAAGGTGCAGATCAAGGTGCTCCCCGGCATCATAACCCTCATGGGCGCGAAGCCGGTGCTCTTCGAGGACGCGGGGCTGCCGCTCCTGGAGGTGGACTACCCCCAGCTCGACAACACCCAGAGGGCCCTCAAGCGCCTTCTCGACGTCGCGGGCTCCTCCTTCGGGCTCCTCGTCTTCTCGCCGCTCCTCTTGACGGTCGCCGTCCTGATAAAGCTCACCTCCCCGGGGCCGGTCTTCTTCAAGCAGAAGCGCGTCGGGGCCGATGGGGAGGTCTTCCTCTGCTACAAGTTCCGCTCGATGTACCAGGACGCCGAGCGGCGCCAGGCGGAGCTGGAGGCCAAGAACGAGGCCGACGGCGCCGTCTTCAAGATGAAGGACGACCCGCGCGTCACGCGGGTCGGCAAGTTCATCCGGCGTTGGAGCATAGACGAGTTGCCCCAGCTCATAAACGTGCTGTTGGGGGAGATGAGCCTGGTCGGGCCGAGGCCGCTGCCCGTGAGGGACTTCGAGAGGATGACCGAGCGGCACAAGATGCGCCTGGCGGCGATACCGGGCGTCAGCGGGTACTGGCAGATCAGCGGCCGGAGCGACCTCTCCTTCGAGGACATGGTCCGCTTGGACCTCTACTACATAGAGAACTGGTCCCTTTGGCTCGACATCGCGATAATCCTCAAGACCGTGCACGCCGTCCTGCGCCACGAGGGCGCCTACTGACGGCGCTCGGTTCGGTCCGCTCGGTTCGGTCATTTAGTACGCTACAATCCGTGGCTTGTGTAGAGTTTACTGATCGCGCCGCGGCACGCGGGCGTTTCGTAGCAGATACCGGGAGAATGGCTTTGGAAGAGTTTAGGGTTGGCGTTGTGGGGGCCGGGTACGTCGGGTTGGTCACGGGGGCGTGCCTGGCCCACGTGGGGCACCGGGTGACGTGCGTGGACAAGGACGAGGGGCGCGTCGCGCAGCTGAACGAACGGCGTGCCCTCACGCTCCGCTCGCTACTACGTAGGGTAAACAGCGTTCACGAACACGGTGTACGCTGCGTGCTAGATTATCCGCGCCTTACACCACGAGAGATGGAGGACGAGGCTTATGGAAAAGACCCCAAAAAAACGCGCAGGGAGAACGTACCGAAGGTTCGATCTCGCAAGGGCTTTTCTAAGATCTTCCTACAAGGCTTACACGGGCAAAGAATCATTC
>JARDZQ010000356.1 GCA_029240775.1 Rubrobacteraceae bacterium
CGATCATCAGGGCGTAGGCGGCTATGATGATCGCGCTGATCAGGCGCGAGGCGCTCCCGTAGCGGTTCTCGAGCATCTCCGAGACGGTGTAGACGCCCAGGCGCGAGAGCCGGGTAGACATCAGGATGCCGAGGGCTATGACGCCCATGCCGATCCAGAACACGAGCCACATCCCCGAGATGCCGTTCTCGTAGCCCAGGGCCACGCCGCCGATGGTCGAGGCGCCACCCAAAACCACGGCGCTCAAGCACCCTATATACATGAAGGGACCGAGCCGTCGCCCGGCGACGAGGTAATCCTCGGCACTCCTAGCCCGTCTCAAGCCCCAGTAGCCTGCGCCGATCATCACGGCGAAGTAGAGGGCTATGATGACGTAGTCGAGCACATTCATCTCTTGCCTCCTTCTATCTGCGGTCGCAACTCCTGCGGGAATCCTTCACTGCTTTGCGGATGTCGTCGGATGCCCTCCTTTGTTGAGGATCGCGATCAAGCTCAATAGCTCATAGGCTACGCTCGCCGCGAGCAGCGCCGTTATCTGCGCCGGGTCGTACTGCGGATAGACCTCCACCACGTCGCAGCCGACGATGTTGATCCCGGCCAGCGCCCGCACGAACTCCTGTGCCTCGCGGCTGGTGAACCCTCCTATCTCTGGTGTCCCCGTGCCGGGTGCGAACGCCGGGTCCACGAAGTCCACGTCAAAAGAGACGTACGCCTTCGCGTCGCCCACGCGCTCGCGGACGCGGGCTATGGTCTCGTGTATACCGAGCTCGCGGACGCCGTCGGTGGTGATCAGCTCGAAGCCCAGCTCCAGAGAAGCATCCCAATCGCCTGCGTCGTAGAGCGGGCCGCGCATCCCTACCTGTATGGAGCGCTCCGGCCGCAAGAGCCCTTCCTCGACCGCTCGACGGAAGACGGTGCCGTGGTTGTACTTCTTGCCGAAGTAGGCGTCCCAGGTGTCGGCGTGCGAATCGAACTGCACCAGGGCGAGCGGCCCGTGCACCGCTGCCGCGGCCCTGAGCTCCGGTAGAGCAATGGAGTGATCCCCGCCCAGCACTATCGGGACGACACCGGCGCGGTGGATGGGCTCGAGTCCTTCCTTTATTCGCTCGTAGCTCTCTTCGATGAAGCCAGGGATCACGGGTACGTCGCCGTAGTCTATGACCGAGAGGTGCTCGAAAATGATGATGTTTTGGCTCGGGTTGTAGGGCCTCAAGAGGTGCGAGGCGCTCCTTATGCTCTCCGGTCCGAAGCGGGCTCCGACCCGGAAGGATGAGCCGGTGTCAAACGGCGCCCCGACGATAGCCGCATCGCTGTTCTCCAGATCCTGGACGTTCGGCAACCTCATGAAGGTACGCACCCCTGAGAAGCGCGGCGTCACGAAAGAGTCCGCGGGTTCGTAGCTAATCAACAGCATCTCCTTTCCTTGCCTGTGTACACCCGCATTACGCCAGCGTCCTAGTCCGGCTGCGCCTTCTCGCGGAGATCCGCTAGCGTTGCGTCCACCGTGATCCTGTTCGGGTCCGTCAACACCTCTACGACGGCGGGCTTGCCGGAGGCAAGCGCTCGTTCCAGGGCGGGGGCGATCTCTTCGGTCTTCTCTACGCGCTCGCCGTGGGCGCCGAACTGCCTGGCGAGCTCAGCAAAGTCGGGGTTCGTGAGGGTCATAGCGTAGGCCCTTCCCGGAAACCATAGCTCCTGGTACATACGGATCGTCCCGTACATGTTGTTGTTCAGGACGATCGAGACGAAGGGCGCTTCGTGGCGGACCGCCGTCTCCAGCTCCTGGATCGTCATCATGAAACCGCCGTCGCCAGACACGGACACCACCGTCCGTTCAGGCCGGGCCAGCTTCGCCGCCAAGGCAGCCGGCACGGCGTAACCCATGGCACCGGAGGCGGTTCCGATAAACGTACCGGCGCGTTCGAAGGGGTAAAAACGATGCACCCACTCCTGAAAGTTTCCCGCGTCGACCGTGACGATCGCATCCTCGGGCAACATCGCCGCTAGCTCTGAGATCACCTTCGCGCCGTCGGCGAAGTCCGGATCCACCGCCCACGCCCCGTCGGGGTCCGCGAAGGAATCCAGTGCTCTCCGGCTGGATCTTATCCACCCGAAGCGTTCGGTTGCTCGGCCCGATCCTACATCCTCCGTCGCCTCCAGGAGGGCTCGTAGCGCCTTCCGGGCGTCGGACAGCATGGCGATCCGTGGACTCATGTACATCCCGAAGACTCCGGGGTCCACGTCTATGTGGATCACCTTCTGCTCGTGGGAGAGCAGCGTGTAGTCCTGCGCCGTGTCCCCCGAGAACCTGGTGCCGACGGCGAGGATCACCTCCGCTTCCCGGACGATCTGCCGCTGTTGCTCCGTGGCCCCGATGAAGAGGTGACCCAAGAAGTTCGGGTGCCGGTTGGGGAACACGTCCTGCCGCTGGTCCGCGACGAACACCGGCAGAGAAAGCTTCTCGGAGAACTCTACCAACTCCGCGCGGGCACCGGAGCGGGAGACGCCTCCGCCGGCGATAACCACCGCTTTATCCACCTCGACCAGCTCTTCTAGCAGGTTCCGGGCGTCCACCGGAGAGGGATCTGGTACCGCTACGGAGATGGGATTTGCGAAACGCATCACCGCTTTCTCGGCGAGCATGTCTTCCGGCAGCGAAACGGCCACGGGTCCCGGCCGCCCCGACTTGGCAACGTGGAAGGCCCGTTGGACCAGCTCGGGTACCCGTGCTGCGTCCCGTACCTCGATCGCCCACTTCGCGATCGGGCGGAAGAAAGCCTCGAAATCGACCTCCTGTAATCCCTCGCGGTAATAGTGATTTCGCTCGACCTGCCCGATGAAGAGGACCAGGGGAACGGAGTCCTGCCTGGCAGCGTGCACGCCGATACACGCGTTCGAAGCACCGGGGCCACGCGTCACGAGACAAACTCCCGGCTTGCCCGAAACCATCGCGTAGGCCCCCGCCGCGAAGGATGCCCCGCCCTCGTGCCTGTTGGTTATCAGGGAGATGTCCGAGTCTCCATACAGAGCGTCGATCACGCTCAGGTAGCTCTCGCCGGGCACGCAGAATGCATGCCCGATCCCTTCGCGCCGGATGCACTCCGCGACCGCCTCTGCCCCAGTCATCTCCGCACCCGGTATCCGATCCCGACCTTTACCTACCACGCTTCTCCCCTTCCCGCTCTCCGGCATTCGCGCCAACGTCGACTTCTTCTATCCATAGGCGGCGGATCGAACTCGTACAGAACCGCTGACACGATGGTCTCCTCGCCAACCCGAGTCTCCACGTCGTGCGCGACTATGGCGGTGTGGCCTGGATCCTGGACCCATCCCTCGCGAAAGAGCCACTCAAGTAGTCGTCCACGCATCCCTTCACAACTTGCCGGTCGCCTTGCGATTTTCATCTCCCACACCTTTTCCTCTCAGT